>JAHCBB010000022.1 GCA_019634635.1 Verrucomicrobiia bacterium | reverse complement strand
AAAATTTTTAACCAATTGCAGGAGAGGAATTTGGAGGACTGCATAGTCGGATGTTCCGCAAGACCACGATAGCGGACCTTCAGGGGGGGGCGGCGGGATTTCGCCGGCGGCGGGGGTGGGTGCCGTGACGAGGCCCGCATCTTCGATGGCGGATGGCCCCGGGCGATGGGAGGGCTGCCGAGGGGCATCGGAGCGATAGGGTGTGTTACAGATCAACGGCGAGGCGGTCTCCTGTGAGGGCAAGGTGGGCGGTCGGGATACCGCTCCGGCGTTGAAATTCGGGGCCTTCGGACAGGACGTGGGAGCGGGCTGGGTCGGGGGCGGGGAGGTCTTGGAAGGGGTGTAAGCCGAATTCTGTTCCCGGACCTTGCGGCACGGGCGGACATCATTCATCTCGGCGGCCGGTACCCGGAACCCGGCTGCTTTCGCAGCACCGGCGCGGGCCGCGCCAGGGTTCCCTATTTGGCCTTGCTCCCGGGGAGGTTTTCCGTGCCCCGTCGCTCACGCGCCGGGCGGTGGGCTCTTACCCCGCCTTTTCACCCTTGCCCCATCCTTGCGGACGTGGCGGTTTGTTTTCTGTGGCACTGTCTGTCGCCCGAAGCTTTCGCCCCGGGCGCCCGGGGTCATGCCGGTCGTCTCCGGCTTTCGCCGGTCGTGACTGGTTTCCCCGGCCCCGCGCCCTGTGGAGTTCGGACTTTCCTCCGGCAACCGAAGTCACCAGCGATATCCCCCCCTTCCAAGACCGCGTTGACCCTAGGCGGCCCGGAGCCCGGTTGCAATGAAGGGTTCGGGGAGCGGGAGGGATGGCCGGATACGGGAAGCCCGTTCGTGCGGCTTGATGAGGGGTGGGTCGGAAAGTCGGGCGATGACAACTGCGGTCTTGAGCCGCCTCACTTTCCCATCCGCCTCCTTCGCCGTGGCCCCGGGGCGGAACCACAGTCGCCGTGAGCCAGGGTTGTTTTGGATTTCCCTTCTGGTATGGGTTCCGGGCCGCGGCGCGCGGTGGCGGGCTGTCTCCGGCCGCTTCGCTTGGCCGCAGGACAGATTCCACAGATTGCAACCATGAAGAAAAACCGTTCCGCTTCCGCGGCCGCCATCGCCGCCGCCGCCAACACCCGTCAGGAATCCCGGCTGGTCGTCGCGCTCAACCTGGTGCTGGCCGACACCTACTCGCTGATGGCCGTCACCCACCTGGCCCACTGGAATGTCGAGGGACCGGGTTTCTTCCAGTTGCACGAGGCGTTCGGGGCCCAATACACGGAGCTTTTTGAGGCGGCGGATGAAATCGCGGAACGGGTCCGGGCCCTGGGCCATTACGCCGCCGGTGGCTTGATGACCCTGGGCCGGATGGCGGGTCTTGAGGAGGTGGGCGGGCCGCAGTCGCAGGCGGCGTTCGTGACGGCGTTGATCAGGGCTCACGAGAAGACCATCGGGGATCTCAAGGTGGCGCGCGACCTGGCGGAGGCAGCCCGGGATCTGGAATCCCAGGATCTCGCCATCGGGCGCATCAAGGCCCATGAAAAGACGCTCTGGATGTTGCGGAGCTTCATTGGTGGCGGTCCCTCGGCTTGATCCGGCGTCCGGCCCTGCCACGCTTTCTGCAAATGATTGGGAAGTCGTGGCTTCAGCTCGCGTGGGTCGTCCTTCTTGCGGCGGCTCCTGTTCGCGCGGCGTCCCTGGACGTGGTTCGGGATACCGGGGCGGGCACGGGGGGGGGAGGGGTGATTCTGAGGTCATCGGGTGCGCCCGGTCAGGTACATCGGCTGGAGCATTCGGCGGATCTCCAGACGTGGGAGGAGCTGGCCCTGTTCCACGAGGGACCGCTCGAGTATGTGGATGATGCCGCGTCCGGCACAGCGGTCCGGTTTCTCCGGCTGATTTCCCGGGGGTTGACCGCGGCGGATGACGGCAAGAATCAAATCCAACTCCCGGGGGACGCCTTCGCCGAGCCACCCCAGCCGCCGGACTTCAATCGTCCGGCGCGCCTTGGGTGGGTGAAGTTTGCCATCCTGCTGGAGGGCGAATCCCGAGTGTGGTTTCAGCACAGCCGGCGGCACCCGTTCCATTACGATTTCGCCCGGCTGCGGCTGGCACCGTTTGCCGGGCTGAGCCCGGCCGAATTCGATCGGGTCACCCTGCGGCGGGACGGACAGCAGGCGGTGCTTGGGGCGATCCTCCTGCCATCGGTGGCGGGGGCTCCCGAGTACGGGATCCAGTTTGTGGGCCAGGATGTGTGGACCCGTGAGGAGGTGGCCGGCTGGTTCGAGCGCGTCCGCCGGAGCGTGCTGGCGCCGCCCGGCACCCGGGCGTTGTACGTGCCGACCTTCGAGCAGGAGAGCCTGGCGCGGGCGGAGCGGGACTGGCTGGCGACCCGGGGAATTGAGGTGGCGTCGGCGGACCGTTGGATGGAGTCGGACGCGGTTTATGCGGATGGCTGGGCTGTGGGGCGGCTGGTGTTTGTGCCCGGCAACGCGATTGCAGCGGCGTATGCCGACGGGCGGTTGCGTCCTGCGGACATCCTGCTCACCGACCGGGTGCCCGCGGAGGTGCCGTTTTTGGCGGGGATCATCACGCTCGAACCGGCGACGCCGAATTCGCATGTCGCGATCCTGGCCCGGGGGTATGGCATTCCGTTTGTCTGGTTTGCGGATCCGGAGGTGCAGTCACGCCTGCGGGGTTGGGATGGCCGGGAGGTGGCCTTGCGCACGGGTCGCTGGGGCGAGGCGGCTCGTGTGATTGGGGTCGAGGGACAGATCGGGGAGGCGTTGAGGGAGCAATTGGTCGCGGCGAAGCGTCCGGCGCCGTTGAAATACACCCCGAAACAGCCAGCCGGGTTTTGGACCACCAATGTGGCCGGGTTGACCCCCGCCGCCCTGCGTCATGTCGGGGGCAAGGTGGCGAATTACGGGCTGCTGATGCGCACCCTTCCGGACAACAACCACGAGGCCATCGCCCTGACCTTCGATGTCTGGGATGCCTTCCTGGATCAGACGTTGCCGGGGCAGGGCACGCTGCGGGAGGCGGTTGCCGCCGCGTTGGGGGAGTTCAGCCACCCCCCGGACATGGCACTCCTGAAATCCCGGCTGGCGACCGTCCGGACCCTGTTCACCCGGACGGCCAGCTTTTCAGCGCCGCAGCGGGCGATCCTCCTCTCCGCACTGACCAACGGGCCCTTCAATCCGGGTCGCAAGATCCGGTTCCGCAGTTCGACGAACGTCGAGGACAGCGAGGATTTCACGGGGGCAGGCCTGTATGACAGCTACAGCGGCTGCCTGCTGGATGACCTGGATGACGACGATGCCGGCCCGTCGGCATGCGATCCCGGAGAGCCTGGGGAGCGTGGGGTCTTCCGCGCCATCCAGCGGGTGTACGCCAGCTTCTACAATGACAATGCCTTCCTTGAACGGCTGCGGCGGGGGGTGAAGGAGTCCGAGGTCGGCATGGCAGTGCTGGTGCATCATTCGTATCCGGACGACATCGAGATGGCCAACGGCGTGGTGGTGCTCCACGCAAACCGGTGGTTTGGCGGGATGGGGTTCTGGGGGGAGATGGTCACGCAGTTGGGTGCCGTGTCGGTGACCAATCCGGATTCGTCGGCCCGTCCCGAGCGGGTGGGATTCTCGTCGTCCGGCGGCTCGCGCCATGTGGATTTCCGCGAAGGATCGAGTCTCGTGCCCCTTGGCGGCCATGTGATGCGGTGGGAGCAGGATTACCTGGACCTGGTCCGGTTGCTTGAACCCGTCGTGCGGGCCTACGCGGCGTTGTTCCCGGCGAAACAGGAGTTTTCCCTCGACCTGGAATTCAAGCGCATCCAGCCGGGCCTGCTGCACATCAAGCAGGTGCGCCCGCTGCCGGCATCCGATGCCGGCGGCTCGATGACCCCGTTCCTGTTCGGGGAACCCGGCGCGTGGTGCGTGGAGGAGGGTGAGTTTGGATCCCCCCTGGCGAAGCACCGGTTGAAGTGCCGCCTGTCGGCGACCAGCGACGCGCGACGTCTGGACCCCTCAGGCCTGTCGCGTCCGCTGTTTCAGGAGGCCTCGCTCACTTTCCGGTCGGGAACCCGGCGGATCACGCTGACGGATGGACCGGCCGGGTGGACGGCGTTCACTCACCGGGTTGAGGGACAGGACCTCGTGAACACCTGGCGGTGGGGCGAGGAGGCGGAGCGGATGGACTTCCGACTGCAGACCACCGTGGAGACCCGGGTGCCGGCGTCGGGGCCGGGGTGGGTGGTGATGGCCGATTTGCGGAAGATGTTGCAAGTGACGCATGCGCGGGCGCAGCCCGAGATGACCTGGGAGGGGCCCGGCCAGACGCGGGTGGACGACGTGGTGCTGGTGCCGTGTCCGCGGCGCACGTCCAACGACCTGTTCCAGGAGCGCGACCTGACCCTTGGCCGGCAGATGCGGATGCGCACGCAATTCTGGTGGCCGCCTCCGCCCTCGGGGATTTCGGCGGGCTACACCGCGCCGAGTGTCGGGTTTGTCCGCACGGAGATTACCGGGCTGACCACGGAACCGCTGGTCCTGGAGGAGGGTGCGGCACAGACCTATTCACCCGGGCATCACAACTTCTGGGAGACGTTCGTCCTGGAGCCGCGGCTGGATCCAGGCGTCCCGGCCTCCCAGCTTGCCGAACTGGAGGCGGCGAACATTGAGATCCTGATGGTGACCGGTGGCATGGGCGACGATGAGTGGTGGGTCGTGCAGCCGGACGGGCGTTTCCGCAGGTTGCGCTGAATCCGGAGGCGGGATTTCGGAGTGCCAGTCCCGGCGGCTGGTGGCTACCGGTGCACGACCGTCCGGGCCGGGGACAATGGGACGGGAGTCAGGACCGCCTCCAGCGTCCCGGCGACCGGATCGAAGCAGCGGATCAGTCCGTCAAATCCTCCGGTGATCAGGCGCTGTCCGCCCGTGGTGAATGCGAGCGCATAAATCGCTCCTTCGCCTGCCGGCAGCCGGGCCGCCAGGGTGCCGTCACCCGTGCGGTATACCCGCACCTCGCCGCCGGGGCCGCCCGCGGCGAGCAGGGAGCCGTCGGGACTGAAGGCCACTGCTGCCACGGCGCCGGGCTGACGCTCGAACTCGCGAACGAGGTTCACGTCGTTGTTTCCCGCGGTGCGCTCCTGGTTCTCCCGGGCCCGGTAGAGGCGCAGGCCTCCTTCGGCTCCGCCGCAGGCCGCCCATTCCTCCGATGGATGCCGGGCCATGGAGACGACGGGCTCGATCAGTTTGTTGACGTCGTCAATGAACTGACCGTCGCTGACCAGCAACAGCTTCATCGCGCGGTCGCGTCCGGCGCTCAGCAACCGGCTGCCACCGGCCATCCACGCCGTGCGAAAGACCCAGTCACTGTGGTTGTCGAAGCGAATCTGTTCGCGGCCGTCCGAGGCGTCCAGGATGCGTACGCTTTTGTCCGCGCCGCCCAGCGCGAGGCGGGTGCCGTCGGGGGACCAGGAGACGCCGTACACCGAGTCGGTGCCGACGGTCCAGGAGCTCAGGAGATTCGTGGTGCCGGAGGCCCAGACCTGCACTTCGCCGAACTGGGACGGCGCACCGCCGCAGGCGGCCAGGCGGCTGGAATCCGGGGAAAAGGCCAGGGCCTCGATCCGGGGAGACTCCCCGAGGAGCCGGAACCGCGTTTCGAGGGTGGCGGCATCCAGAAGGAAGACCTCGTGGTGTCCGGACGCGGCGATCCAATGCCCGTCTGGAGACACGGCGAGCGCCGTCGTCACGGGAGGGATTTGATATTCCGGGAACGTTTCCGGACGGGAACGGCGCGCGCTGGCAGGGGTGTCGTCGAGGGCGCCCTCCCGGATCCATCGCGCGATCAGCGCGATTTCGGCGGCCGACAACGGATCGCCCTCCTTTGGCATATCCGGCTCGGCGCCGCGGATCTGTTCGAGGACCAGGGATCCCTCCGGGTCTCCGGAGCGCAGATTCGGGCCGTGCTTCCCAGGCTTGAGGAGCCCGGCGTGTGACGAGGTGTCCACATCCCCCTTGAGCTTGTTGGGGTTGTGGCAGCCGTTGCAGGAGCGTTTGAAGATGGGGGTGATGTCGCGGTACCAGGACACCGGCGGCTCGTCGGCCTGGAGGTCCCCGGCGGGCGACAACGCGAGCGCGAGGCTCACGGCAACGGAGCACCGGGCCCACCGGACTGCCGGTGCCGGGAGCCCGCGGGAGGCGGCGCGCGCATCTCGGTGCGATCTCCGGGGAAAGTGCATGCCTTGCGCGTACCCGGAACCGGAATGCCGGACAAGTCCCAAACCCGGGAGAGACGGCGTGTCGCCGTCTCCGATCAGGTCCGGAACCACGAGGCAACAAGGCACCGTTCGGTGACTCCACGAGTGGTGGGGCCGGACCTGTTCAGGGGCCGCGACACGCTGCCCCTCCCAGCGATCCGCCGCGGCTTTACTTGGCGACCGGGGTCCGTATCGTCGGGATTGTGGAACTGACGGTTGAGACCTTTGCCCCCGAGTTGGAGGCGGCGCTTCAAAACTACGAGCGCTATGTGGTGTGTCTCGACCAGCTTCCCGACGAGTGCGCGGAGTCCCTGCGTTCGCTGGTCGCGAAGGCCATACACGCCTTCAACGGGCGGGCCCCCGGCATGCGGCACGGCATCGCCCTGAACCGGGTCCTCACCATCATCCTCAGCGAGACCGAGGGACCCCGTCCCTTGTGCGGGATCTACTTCAATTTGCATTCGCCCTATTCGCGCAAACACGCGATCCCGGCGGCGACGCAGCCCGCGTGAGCTCCCGGAGTGCGGCCCGATGGCCGCCGACTCGACCTAACGTACCGGGGAAGGCTCCCTTATTTCGGCGGGCGATCCGTTGACGGAAATCGGCTCCGGCCGTTCCATGGTGACTAATGCACCTGCCGGGGGTGATGCAGTTCCACTCATGAACGTCGTTGTACAAATCTGGCGGTCTTCCATCGGGCGCAAGGTCGTCATGGCGGCGACCGGGGCGATGTTGTTCCTGTTTCTCGTCGGTCATCTGATCGGGAACCTCCAGGTGTTTGGTGCGCCGGAGCTCATCAACAGCTACGCGCATTTTCTCAAGAGCAAGCCGGGCCTCATTTGGGGCGCCCGGCTCGGCCTGCTGGCGGTGGTGGGCTTGCACATCGCCTCGGCCATCTCGCTCAGCCGGCAGAATCGTGCGGCACGCCCTTTCGACTACGCGGGTGGCCGCGGCCCGTACGGCGCGCCGCTGTCGTCCCGAACCATGCTGGTGAGCGGCCTCGTGATCCTGGCATTCGTGATCTACCACCTGCTGCAATTCACCGCATTGGTGCCGGCGGTGAACGGAGGGGTGGATTTCCGGGACCTTGAGACGCAACTGCCGGGAGGCGTCCGCACCCACGATGTGTATGCGATGATGGTCCGCGGCTTCCAGATCTGGTGGGTTTCCCTGTTCTACCTCATCGCACAGGCGCTGCTCTTCATGCATCTAAGCCACGGGTTGTCCTCGATGTTCCAGTCGCTGGGGTGGCGCAATGCGGTGTGGTGGCCCCGGGTGGTGGCCGGCGCGCGGGTGGTGAGTGTCGCCCTGTTCCTCGGTTACGCATCCATCCCGGTCGCGGTGATGTCGGGGCTGGGGCGCTCCCATGTGGAGGGCGCCCGGTCCGCCGCGTTGGCCGCCTCCGTCGGAAAGGAGGTTGTTCGCTGA
Source organism: Verrucomicrobiia bacterium (assembly GCA_019634635.1). Lineage (NCBI taxonomy): Bacteria > Pseudomonadati > Verrucomicrobiota > Verrucomicrobiia > Verrucomicrobiia bacterium. Next base: position 74,584 of record JAHCBB010000022.1, on the reverse strand, counting down.
CATGGCCACCCTGAACGCAGGCATCCCGTCGGGTCCGCTGTCCGGGAAATGGGAGCGCTACCGCTTCGATTCCCGGCTGATCAACCCGGCCAACAAGCGCAAGTACAAGGTGATTGTCGTCGGGGCCGGTCTCGCGGGGGCCAGCGCGTCGGCGACCCTCGCGGAACTGGGATACGAGGTGCACAACTTCGTCTTCCACGACTCCCCCCGCCGCGCGCATTCCGTTGCCGCCCAGGGCGGGATCAATGCGGCCAAGAACTACCAGAACGACGGGGACTCGGTGCACCGGTTGTTCTACGACACGATCAAGGGCGGGGACTTCCGGTCCCGTGAGGCCAACGTGCACCGCCTCGCCGAGGTGTCGGTCCAGATCATTGACCAGTGCGCCGCGCAGGGGGTGCCCTTCGCCCGCGAGTACGGCGGATTGCTCGACAACCGGTCCTTTGGCGGCGCCCAGGTCAGCAGGACCTTTTACGCGAGGGGCCAGACCGGACAGCAACTGCTCCTCGGCGCCTATTCCGCCCTGTGCCGGATGATCGGGGCGGGCGGGGTGCGATCCTACACCCACTCCGAGATGCTCGACCTGGTCGTGGTCAACGGACACGCCAAGGGCATCGTGGTTCGCAACCTGCAGACCGGGGAGATCACCCGGCACAGTGCGGACGCCGTCGTCCTGGCCACGGGCGGTTACGGCAACGTGTTCAACCTGTCCACCTACGCCCGGGGGTCCAATGCCACGGCCATCTGGCGGGCCTATCGGCGCGGGGCATGCTTCGGCAATCCCTGCTTCACGCAGATCCATCCCACCTGCATCCCGGTGAGCGGCGACTACCAGTCCAAGCTCACCTTGATGTCCGAATCCCTCCGCAATGACGGGCGGATCTGGGTGCCCAAGCGGAAGGAGGATTGCGGCAGGAATCCGGCCGACATCCCGGAGGAGGCCCGCGACTACTACCTGGAGCGCATGTACGGCGCCTTTGGCAACCTGGCGCCCCGCGATGTCGCCAGCCGCGCCGCCAAGTATCAATGCGACGAGGGCCGCGGGATCGGCCCGACCGGCCTTGGAGTGTACCTCGACTTTTCCGACGCCATCCGCCGCCTCGGCGAGGACCGCATCCGGGAGCGCTACGGCAACCTGTTCGCGATGTACCATGAGATCACGAACGAGGACGCCTACAAGACCCCGATGCGGATCTTTCCGGCGGTCCACTATACGATGGGCGGGCTGTGGGTGGATTACGGATTGATGAGCAACCTGCCCGGCCTGTTTGTGCTGGGGGAGGCCAATTTTTCCGATCACGGGGCGAACCGCCTGGGGGCCTCGGCCCTGATGCAGGGGCTTGCCGACGGTTACTTCGTGCTTCCGGCCACCGTCGCGAACTACCTGGCGGGCCAGAAGCCATCCGAACGCCCCTCGCCCGACGCGGCGGAGTTTCGCGAAGCGGAGGCCGGGGTGCAGTCCGAGATCCGCCGGCTGCTCTCGCTGAAGGGCGGGCGGACGCCGGATCACTTCCACCGGGAGCTGGGACGCATCCTCTGGGACCATTGCGGCATGGCCCGCGACCGCGCGGGGCTGGAGAAGGCCATCCAGCTGCTCGGAGCGCTCCGCGAGGAATACCGTGTCAATTTGCGTGTGGCGGGTGACGCCGCAGAATGGAACCAGTCGCTGGAGAAGGCGGGGCGGGTGGCGGATTTCATCGAATTGGGCGACCTGATGTGCCGGGACGCCCTGATGCGTGAGGAAAGTTGCGGCGGCCATTTCCGCGAGGAGTACCAGTACACCCAGGACGACCCCGAGGTGCAGCGGGGCCTGGTCAACCCCGGAGACGTCAAGCGCCGCGACGACCGGTTCGCCTTTGTCGCCGCCTGGGAGTATGCGGGACCCGGACGCGACCCGGTCTTGAACCGCGAGCCGCTTGTTTATGAGGAAGTCAAGATGAGCACCCGCAGCTACAAGTAGGCAACCGACACGTCCCCATGAAAGTCCGACTCAAAGTCTGGCGTCAGAAGAACGCCGCGGCCCCCGGGCAGTTTCAGACCTGTGAAACCCCGGAGCTCAATCCGAACATGTCGTTCCTGGAGATGCTCGACGTGGTCAACGAAGACCTGGCGGGCCGTGGCGAGGATCCGATCGCCTTCGATCACGACTGCCGCGAGGGCATTTGCGGCACCTGTTCCCTGGTGATCAACGGCAAGCCGCACGGGCCCCACCGGGGGGTCGCCACGTGTCAGACCTACCTGCGGAGTTTCCAGGACGGTGAAGAGATCGTGGTCGAGCCGTGGCGGGCGCGGCCGTTCCCCATCATCAAGGACCTCGTCTGCGACCGTCACGCCTTTGACCGCATCCAGCACGCCGGCGGCTTCGTGTCGGTGCGCACCGGATCGGCGCCGGACGCCAACGCCATCCTGGTGCCGAAGGAGAATGCCGACCTGGCGATGGATGCCGCCCAGTGCATCGGCTGCGGGGCGTGTGTCGCGGCCTGCAAGAACGCGAGTGCCATGTTGTTCGTCGCGGCCAAGGTGTCCCATCTTGGGCTGCTGCCCCAGGGGCAGCCCGAGCGGTATCGTCGCGTCAAGGCGATGGTGGACCAGATGGACCGGGAGGGCTTTGGCGGCTGCACGGTGACCGGATCCTGCGAGGCCGTGTGCCCCAAGGAGATCTCGCTCGACTTCATCGCGAGGCTCAATCGCGACTATGCGATGGCGCTGGTCCGGGGGGAGCCGGGGAAGGTGACCGCCGGCGCCGCCGGTTGATTTCCCGTCGGCGCCGGCTGGACGGCCGGGCGGACACCGGTCAGGATCCCGCCATGCTCCGCACGGTCCTGCTTCTCGGCGTGTTGCTTTCGTGCCTTCCCGCCGGCCTCCGGGCCGCCGCCCCGGTGTCGTTGTTTGACGGCAAGACGTTTGCCGGCTGGGACGGCGAGACGAACCGGACCTGGCGCATCGTGGACGGCGCCCTGGTCGGCGGGAGCCTGGAGACCACGGTCCCGCAGAACGAGTTTCTGGCCACCCTTCGGAGCTTCACCAATTTCGTGCTGCGGCTCCAGTTCAAGGTCGAGGGCACCGAGGGGTTCCTCAACGGGGGGGTGCAGGTGCGCAGCGAGCGGATTCCCAACCACAACGAGATGATCGGCTACCAGGCTGACATCGGGGAGGGCTGGCACGGGTGTCTGTACGACGAGTCGCGCCGCAACACGGTGCTGGCGAAGCCGGCCGATGCGGACGTGACGCGGGCCGTGCGGGCTGCGGACTGGAACGACTACGAGATCCGCTGCGAGGGGCCGCGGGTCCGCCTGAAGATCAATGGCGTGCCCATGGTGGACTACACGGAGACCGACGCCTCGCTGGTCCAGTCCGGCCGGATCGGCTTGCAGGTGCACGGCGGGGGCAAAGTGCGGATTTCCTACCGGAATCTGACCCTCGAAGAGCTGCCTTGACCCGAGAAACCCGTTGACACTTCGGGTGGGTCCTCATATGAATCCGCGCTTCAGAGAAGCGTTGCAGACGCCCGACTTCGGTTTCTTCGCCTGCGAGCAGGCGTGGGAACTGAATTTTTTGTCGCCGGGAGGCGGCAAAACGGCCGAATGACGGCGCCCACGTAGCTCAGCTGGCAGAGCACGTCCTTGGTAAGGACGAGGTCATCGGTTCAAACCCGATCGTGGGCTCCAGTCGGCGGGGTTCCTCTGCAGGGCAATCAGCGAAAACCAGCATACGTCAGTCACATGGCAAAAGAGAACTTCCAACGCACGAAGCCGCACCTCAACGTGGGTACCATCGGCCACGTGGACCACGGCAAATCCACCCTGACCGCCGCGATCGTCGCGGTGCAGAACCGCAAGGGGCTTGCTCCGGCCATTTCGTACGCCGACATCACCAAGGGCGGCACGGTCCGGGACGACACCAAGACGGTGACGATCGCGGTCTCGCACGTGGAGTACGAAAGCCCGTTGCGGCACTACGCGCACGTGGACTGTCCGGGTCATGCCGACTACGTGAAGAACATGATCACCGGCGCGGCGCAGATGGACGGCGCCATCCTGGTGGTCAGCGCGGCGGACGGCCCGATGCCGCAGACCCGCGAGCACATCCTGCTGGCCCGACAGGTGGGCGTGCCGAGCATCGTGGTGTTCCTGAACAAGGTGGACCTGGCCGACGCGGACCTGCTGGAGCTGATTGAGATGGAGATCCGGGAGTTGCTGAACAAGTACGGCTTCCCGGGCGACACCACCCCGATCGTCCGGGGTTCCGCGACCGCGGCGCTGGCGGCCACGCCCGAGGGCGAGGCGGCGATTGCGAGCCTTCTGGACGCCCTGGACTCGTTCGTGCCGGAGCCGACGCGTGAGCAGGACAAGCCGTTCCTGATGTGCATCGAGGACGTGTTCAACATTGAGGGTCGCGGTACCGTGGTGACCGGCCGTGTGGAGCGCGGCGTGCTCAAGAAGATGGAGGAGGTCGAGATCGTCGGTCTGCGTGACACGCGCAAGACCACGGCCACCGACATCGAGATGTTCCGCAAGCTGCTGGACTCGGCGCAGGCCGGAGACAACTGCGGCGTGCTGCTGCGCGGCACCAAGAAGGAGGATGTGGAGCGTGGCATGGTGCTGGCCAAGCCCGGCTCGATCACCCCGCACACCCACTTCCGCGCCGAGGTGTACGTGCTGACCAAGGACGAGGGCGGCCGGCACACCCCGTTCTTCAACAACTACCGTCCGCAGTTCTACTTCCGCACCTCGGATGTCACCGGTGGCGTGACGCTGCCCGAAGGGGTGGAAATGGTCATGCCCGGCGACAACGTCAACGTCGAGATCAAGCTCCTGGCGCCGGTCGCCATGGAGAAGGGCCTTCGGTTCGCGATCCGCGAGGGCGGCAGGACCATCGGTGCCGGGCGGGTGACGGAGGTCATCGCCTGAGCCCTGGGCGGGGCGATGAATATCGCCCCGCCGGCCGGCCATCCAATCCCGGGAGGTTTTCAATCGGACAGGGCGTTAGCTCAATTGGTAGAGTAGCGGTCTCCAAAACCGTTGGTTGGGGGTTCGAGTCCCTCACGCCCTGCCAAAACCCCGTGGAGGGGTGGCAGAGTGGTCTATTGCGGCGGTCTTGAAAACCGCTGTGGGCATCACCCACCGGGGGTTCGAATCCCTCCCCCTCCGCCACCTTCATCTCGTGCAACAGTTCTACATCAAGCTGCTGATCTGGGCCGCCGTCGTCGGGACGCTGTTCGGGCTCCTTTGGAAGTACGGCTACCTCACCAGGTTTGCGAACTACCTCGCCGACACGCGGGATGAGCTGCGCAAGTGCAGCTGGCCCAGCCGCGACGAGTTGAGGGAATCCACCGTGCTCGTGCTCTGCACCATCGCCATCATGGCCGTCTTCCTGCTCATCGTGGATGCCGGGGTGCTGAGGGTGATTCGCAGCCTCATCGAGTAACCGGGTCCGCGCTCTGACATGAAACACCGCTGGTTTGCCCTCCACGTCCTCGCCGGCAAGGAGCAGAAGGTCCGGGACACCATCCTGAAGCGCCTGCGCCTTGAGGAGATGGAACCGTACATCAACGAGGTGCTCCTCCCGATGGAAAAGGTCGTGGAAGTCCGCGGCGGGAAGAAGACCGTCACGAACCGCAAGCTGCATCCGGGCTATCTGTACATCGAGATGGCGCTGCTCGATGACAACCGGCGGCTCCTGGAGAAACCCTGGTACTTCATCAAGGGCATTGACGGGGTGATCGGTTTCATCGGTGGCGAGCGCCCCGCGGAGGTGGATCCCGAGGAGATCGCCTCGATCAAGGAGGCGGTGAGCGACGCCGAGGACACCGAGAAACCCAAGGTGCATTTTGACCTGGGAGAAACGGTCAAGATCAACGATGGCCCCTTTCTCAACTTCAGCGGCGTCATCGAGGAGGTCGAGCCCGACAAGGGCAAGCTCAAGGTCACCGTGGACATTTTCGGGCGCAAGACGCCCGTCGAACTCGAGTACTGGCAGGTCGAGAAGGCGTGAGGCCTCTCCAGCCCCTCCACAATCCCGCAGACGGCACCCATCCCAAGAACACGCATCATGGCCAAGAAAGTCACAGGCATCGTCAAACTTCAGATCACCGCCGGCCAGGCCAACCCCGCACCGCCGGTCGGACCCGCCCTGGGCTCCCAGGGCATCAACATCATGGCGTTCTGCAAGGAGTTCAACGCCGCCACCAAGGACAAGGGAGGGCTCGTCATCCCGGTGGTCATCACGGTGTATCAGGACAAATCCTTCACCTTCATCCTGAAGTCCCCGCCCGCCGCGGTGCTCCTCAAGAAGGCCGCCGGGATCGCCTCCGGGTCCAAGGTCCCCAACAAGGACAAGGTCGGCAAGGTGACCCGGAAACAAATCCTGGAAATCATCAAGCTCAAGGGCAGCGACCTGAACGCCAACAGCGAGGAGGCCGCGGTCCGGATGATCAGCGGCACGGCGCGCAACATGGGCATCGAAGTGGTGGACTGATCGTTCAGTCCGCCACCCCGAAAAGGCCTCGTCCGCTCCGGACGGGGCCTTTTTTCTGTCCGCCCGGCTTGCGTACCGGGGCGGCTTCCCGCTACACCCGCGCCGTGGCTGCCGCGCCCGTTCCCCGACTGCTGGTTGCCGATGATCAACCGGATGTCGGCGCGGCGCTCCGCCTGCTGTTCAAGGGCGAAGGCTGGCGCACCGAACTGGTTCATTCGCCGCGGGCAGCGCTCGATGCCGTTGGCCGCTCCGAGTACGACCTCCTCATCGCCGACCTGAACTACACCCGGGACACCACCAGCGGCCAGGAGGGGCTGGATCTGCTCGCCCGCATTCCCGCGGTGGACCCCACCCTTCCGGTGGTGGTCATGACCGCATGGGCCAGTGTGGACGTCGCGGTGGAGGCCATGCGGCGCGGCGCGCGGGACTTCATCCAAAAGCCCTGGGAAAATGCCCGGGTCCTCGCCATCGTCCGCAACCAGATCGCCCTCCGGCGTGCCTTGCGCGATGGGGAGCGGTTGTCGGCCCTCACAACGTCCGGGCAGACCTCCGTTCCGGGACTCGTCGCGGAGTCACCCGTCATGCAGCCGGTGCTCGATCGGATCCAGCGTGTGGGGCCGAGCGATGCCACGGTGCTGATCACCGGAGAAAACGGAACCGGCAAGGGCGTGGTCGCGGCGGCCCTGCACGCCGCGGGCCCGAGGGCGGCCCGTCCGTTTGTGGCGGTCAACATGGGGGGGCTGAGTGAATCGTTGTTTGAGAGCGAGTTGTTCGGACACGTCCGCGGTGCGTTCACCGATGCCCGGGCGGACCGGATCGGCCGGTTCGAAATGGCCGAGGGCGGCACCTTGTTCCTCGATGAGATCGCCAATGTGCCCTCCGGCCAGCAGTCCAAATTGTTGCGCGTCCTCGAAAGCCATTCGTTTGAGCGCGTGGGCTCGTCGCGCACCCAGCAGGCCGACGTGCGCCTCATTGCCGCGACCAACGCGGACCTGATGGCCGAAGTGGCGGCCGGACGGTTCCGTCAGGATCTCCTCTTCCGGTTGAACACGGTCGAAATCCATCTGCCTCCGCTGCGCGAGCGACGCGAGGATCTGGAGCCGCTCGCGCTGCATTTCCTGCAGCAGCAACAGGCCCGGTACCGCAAACACTTTGCCGGTCTGGAGCCCGCGGCGCTGGCGGCACTGCACGCACATCCGTGGCCGGGAAACCTGCGGGAGTTGAGCCATGCGATCGAGCGTGCCGTGCTGCTGGGGGACGGTCCCCTGGTCCGTGCGGCGGACCTTGGATTGGGGTCCGCCCGCACAGCGGCACCCCGGTTGGAGGACATGAGCCTGGAAACCGTGGAGCGATTCCTGATCCAGCAGACGCTGGCGCGTTGCGGCGGCAATGCGATGAAGGCGGCGGAGGCGCTGGGCCTGAGCCGGAGCGCATTCTACCGGCGACTGGAGAAATACGGCCTGTGAGCTTCGTGCGGGGAACCAGCTCTGAAGGGACGCCGCAGGAGGCACTCGTCGGCGCGGGGACCGCCTGCGATCCTCCCAACCATTGACCCATGTTTGTTCGTGGTTTTGAACGCCGCCTCTTCGTGTTCGGTTTGGCGGCCATCCTGCCTGGCCTGATCCTCGCCGGACTGTGGGCGCTGGATGGTGGGCGGTCCGGCTGGCAGCGGGCCCTTGCCGTGCTGGTCGGCGGGGCGATGCCGCTGCTCATCGTGGTCGCATTGAGTCGCTGGATTCGTCATCCGCTGCGCACGCTATCCAACCAGGTGGCCGGAATGCGTGAGGGTGATTTCAGCATCCGGGTGCGGGGCGCCGGTCGCGAGGATGCGATGGGGGAGCTGGTCGCCGAGTTGAATCTGTTGTGCGACGATCTCCGCTCCCGTCGGCTGGAAGGCGTCGAAACGGCCACCCTGCTGCGAACTGTGATGGAGGAGATCAGCGTGGCGATTTTCGCCTTCGATCACGAGCAGCGCCTGCGGCTGGTCAACAGCGCCGGAGGACAACTGCTGGGCCGCACCGTCGGTCAGATGACCGGAAGGTCCGCGGCCGAACTGGGCCTTGCGGAAACGCTGCGCGGGGAGTCCTCACGCGTCCTCGATACGGCGTTTGACGGCAAGCTGGGCCGCTGGGCCCTGCGACGCACCTCGTTCCGGGAAGCGGGCCAGCCGCACCAGCTTGTCGTGCTGACGGACTTGTCCCGCACCCTGCGGGAGGAGGAACGTCAGGCATGGAAGCGGCTTGTTCGCGTGATCGGCCATGAGCTGAACAACAGCCTGGCGCCCATCTGCTCGATCAGTGGCAGCCTGGAGCAGTTGCTCGCCCGGCGGCCGCGTCCCTCCGACTGGGAGGAGGATCTGCGCGGAGGGTTGGACATCATTCAAGCGCGCGCCGGTGCGTTGAGCCGGTTCATGGAGGTGTATTCGCGCCTGGCCCGGCTGCCCGCCCCCAGCAGGCGGGCCTTCAGCGTGTCGGAGTGGGCGGGCCGTGTGGTCCGGCTTGAGCCCCGCCTCCCGGTGCGGCTGGCGTCCGGTCCGGAGGTCACCATTCACGCGGATCCGGACCAACTCGATCAGGTGTTGATCAACCTCGTACGCAATGCCGCGGATGCCGCCCTCGCCGACGCGGGCGGGCGGGCGCCGGAGGTCGAAATCCAGTGGCATTTGAAGCTCGACCAGTTCGTTCTCATCGTGCGCGACAACGGGCCCGGCCTCGCGGAAACGGGCAATCTCTTCGTGCCCTTTTTCACGACCAAGCCTGGCGGATCAGGCATCGGTCTCGCGCTCTGCCGTCAGATCGTCGAGGGGCATGACGGCACGCTCAGCCTGTCCAATCGGACGGACGGTCCCGGTGCCGAGGCCGTGTTGCGCCTGCCGCTGTCCGGCCCTTGAGCGACCGCTGTACGTGGCCGGCTTCCGCGGTGTCCCATTTCTGGGACGGCCGAATCCCAGCAGCGAAACCGGGGGCAGCTTCCACGACGGGATCCCTGTGAGAATTAGGGAAATGCCAGGGGAAGAATGCTGAATATCTCCTGACCGTAATCAACTGTCATTCAATTAGATCCGTTGAGGAGGCTGCTTCGGTCCGCCCCCCGGACGGATACCTTTCGCGCGATGGCACGCCGGCTGCGTCAGCTTTCATCGGGTGCGCGATGCCGGCATCGAAACCGGTCCGGCCTGCGCACCTTGAAACGGAAACCGACGTCATGCCTGTCATCTCCAGATTCTACGGAATCATCGTTCGCCTGATGCGACTTCCCGATCGCCGCACGGCCATCTACGCCAACTACGGTGAACACGAGCTGGTGCTGGATGCCGCAACGTTGAGCATCATTGCCGGCAATGCCCCGGCCCGCGTGGTGGACCTCGTCATGGAATGGGCGCGGCAGCATCAGGGCGAACTGAAGACCGCGCTTGAACAGGCGGCCCGGCGCGGCTCCCCGGTCGCCATCGCGCCCCTGCAATAATTCAGGGCCACTCGCAGCCCCCGGATTCTGACCCATGGACATCGCCCGCCCGGACCTGAAACGCGCCCGCAACCGGCGCCGATGGCTCCTCGGCCTTGGGGGCCTCGTGGTGCTGGCGTTGATCACCCGTGGTCTGGCAAAGCTGGAGCCGGCCGCGCCGCGCGTGGATCGCGCCCAAGTGTGGACCGATACGGTAAAGCGCGGGGAGATGCTTCGGCAGGTGCGTGGCAACGGCACGCTCGTACCGGAGCAGATTCAGTACGTGCAGGCCGACACCGACGGCCGCATCGAGCGCATCCACGTGCTGGCCGGTGCGGTGGTGCAAGCGGACACGCTGATTCTCGAACTCAGCAATCCCGAACTGGAACAGCAGGCGTTCGATCTGGAATGGCAGCTCAAGGCGGCCGAGGCCCAGCGCCGCCAATTGAAAGTGCAATTGGAGAGCGAGCGGCTCACCCAGGAGTCCACCATTGCCTCCCTGCGCGCGGATCACACCCAGGCGTCGCTTGATGCCGAGGCGGATTCCATTCTGGCGAAGGACGGCTTGGTGCCGGACCTGACCATGAAACGCTCCCGCGCCAAGGCGGAAGATCTCCAGCAACGACTCGCGGTCGAATTGAAGCGACTCCTGATCAAGGGCGACTCCGACCAGGCCCAACTGGCCGTCCAGGAGGCCGAGGTCGAAAAGCTGCGTGCGTCGGTGGCGTTGCGTCGCAAACAGGTTGCCGCCCTCAAGGTGCGCGCGGGCGTCGAGGGCGTCCTGCAGTCCGTCGGTGATGGCCGCGAAACGCTGCAGGTCGGACAGCGAATGGGCCCGGGCACGACGCTGGCGAAGATTGTGCAGCCGACCCGGCTCAAGGCCGAGGTGAAGATCCCCGAGACCCAGGCGCGTGACGTGCAGATCGGCCAGCGGGCGGCGATTGACACGCGCAATGGAGTGATAGATGGCGTTGTCACCCGGGTGGATCCGGCGGTGCAGAACGGGACCGTGACGGTGGACGTGAAGCTCGTTGGAGCCCTGCCTCGCGGCGCGCGGCCAGACCTGAGCGTGGACGGAACCATCGAACTGGAGCGGTTGGAGGATGTGCTCTATGTCGGCCGTCCCTTCAGCGCACAGCCCGATGCGACCATCGGTCTCTTCAGGGTCAACGCCAGCGGGGAAGCCGACCGCGTGAGTGTAAAGCTGGGCCGCAGCTCCGTCAGCACCATCGAGGTGTTGGAAGGGCTCGCGACCGGCGATGTGGTCGTCCTGTCCGACATGTCGCAATGGGATGCATTTTCACGAATCAAACTGAAGTGAACCTCTGACCAATGACCACCGACCCAAACCAACTCATCCGCCTCGACGGCATCCAAAAGGTCTTCTTCACCGACGAGATCGAGACCCACGCGCTGAGCGAGGTGCATCTGACCATTGATCGCGGCGAGTACGTGTCCATCGCCGGCCCGAGTGGTTGCGGCAAATCCACGTTGCTTTCGATCCTCGGCCTCCTGGATACGCCGACCGGGGGCACCTACGTGCTAAACGACAATGACGTGTCGAATCTCGACTTCGCGCAGCGCGCCCGCATCCGCAATCGTGAGATCGGCTTCATCTTTCAGAGCTTCAATTTGATCGGTGATCTCACCGTGTTCGAGAACGTCGAGCTGCCGCTCACGTATCGCGGGACGGGCGCGAGCGAACGGAAGTCCGCCGCCATGGGCGCATTGGAGAAGGTCGGAATGGCGCATCGCGTGAATCATTATCCGTCGCAACTCTCCGGCGGTCAGCAGCAGCGCGTGGCCGTGGCCCGCGCGCTCGCCGGCAAGCCGTCCATCCTCCTCGCCGACGAGCCGACCGGCAATCTGGACTCGAAGAACGGCGACGCGGTGATGGCACTGTTGCGGGATCTGCATCGCGAGGGCGCGACCATCTGCATGGTCACGCACGACACCCGCTTTGCCCGGCACGCCGACCGCCAGATTCATCTCTTCGATGGCCGGGTGGTCGAGGAAAACGTGAATGAACCGGCGGGCGCGCGGCAACGTGAATGAACTCAATAGGTTGAAGAGTTGCGCCGTAAAAGGGCGAAACACTGGCACCCCGCTTCAATCCATCACCCTTTAATTCTTACTGCCGTTTCCATGACCGATCTGAAATTTGCCTGCCGCCAGTTGCTGAAGAACCCCGGCTTCACTGCCGTGGCCGTGCTTACGTTAGCGCTCGGCATTGGAGCGAACACGGCCATCTTCAGCGTCGTCCACGGGGTGTTGCTGGCTCCGCTGCCATTCCCCGAGCCGGAGCGGCTCGTCCGCATCCATGAAACCGTGCCGGCCCGAGGCACTGACCGCATTCCTGTCTCTCCGCCCACCTTTCTCGACTGGAGGAACCAGAGTTCGACCTTCGAGTCACTCTCGGCAATGGCCTACATGGGCTACAACCTCACCGGTCAAGGCGAGGCCCGCCGTATCAATGCCGCCAGGGTATCCGCCAACTTCTTCCAGATGCTTGGTGTCAATCCGTTCGAGGGACGGGCATTCGCGCCGGACGAGGAAACCGTGGGCAGACACAGGGTGGCGGTTGTGAGCCGGACCATGTGGCAGGGCACATTCGGAGGTGATCCAGCCATCATTGGCCGAACCATCCAGCTCGACGGCGAAGGCTATGAGGTCGTGGGGGTCGTTCTGGACGGAATCGAGCTTCCGTCATCGAAGACCGAGCTGTGGACGCCCACCGCTTTCGGCGCGGGCGAACTCGCCGACCGTGGATCGCGCAGCCTACAGGTGCTCGGGCGGCTGAAGCAGGGCGTATCACACCAGGTGGCCACCACTGAGATGCAGGGCATTTCGGACCGCCTCGCCGAGGCGCACGAGGAGTCGAAGAATGTTTCGAGCAGCCTGATTGGTCTTCACGAAGAGACCGTTGGCAAGACTCGGCGGTCCCTCCTGGTCCTGCTTGGTGCTGTGGCGTGCGTGCTTCTAATCGCCTGCGCGAACGTCGCCAATCTTCTCCTGACCCGTGCGGCTGCGCGCAGCCGCGAGTTTGCATTGCGGACCTCGCTGGGAGCCGGACGCACCCGGATTCTTCGACAACTGGTGACGGAGGGATTGCTGCTGAGCCTGATCGCCGGCGGGCTGGGAATCCTGCTGGGGCATTGGGGTGTCACGGCCATTGTGGTGTTCGCGCCACCGGATCTTCCCCGCGTGGCCGGGGTCTCAACGAATTTCACCGTATTGGTGGTCTCGCTGGTGATCGCCGTCGGAACGGGCTTGGTCTTTGGCATGACCCCGGCGATCCTTGCCTGGAAGACAGATTTGCACGAAGTGCTGAAGGATCATGGACGTGGCCTGACCGGGGGATTCCGCCGGAATCGGATCCGCAGCGCCCTTGTGGTCGGCGAGATCGCCCTTTCGCTGGTCCTGCTTGCAGGGGCTGGCCTGCTGCTTCGCAGCTTCGCACGGTTGCACGATGTTGATCCAGGTTTCCAACCATCGAACCTGCTCACGGCCAACCTGGCTCTGCCGGAAAGGAAGTATCCCAACGCGACCATTCAGGCCGCGACCTTCGAGCGGATTGTGGCGGAAGCGTCGGCCCTGCCCGGAGTCAGATCAGCCTCAGCCGTCTTCGGTCTGCCCTATGGCGGCATCATTGCGAAGACGTTGCTGTCCGTCGAAGGGAGGCCGCCGCCGAAGGCGGACGAACCGAACATCGCCTCGTATCGGCAGGTGACACCGGGTTATCTCAAGACCATCGGCGCCACCCTGCTGCGCGGACGGGATTTCGATTCACGTGACACGGCGAACGCGCCCCGGGCCGTCTTGGTGAACGAGTCCTTCATCCGTGCGTTCTTTCCGGGATCGAAGTACGAGGAGGTTGTCGGAAGACGCATCCACACCGCGGATGATCTCAGGGAGATCATTGGGATCGTACGCGACTTCCGGGACTCGAACCTGGCTGAACCTGCCGAGCCTCAGATATTTTTTCCGGTCAACCAGAGCTGCTGGGGATTCATGTCGCTGGTCGTCCGGACCGATGGTGACCCCGGTGTTCTGACCGAATCTCTACGACAGGCAATTGGCCGGATCGACCCGGAACTGCCGCTCGAGAACATCCGCCCCATGGTGACGCTGCTCGACGGCACTCTGGCCGAACGTCGCCTCCAAACCGGTTTGCTGGCAGCGTTTGCCGTCCTGGCTCTCGTTCTATCCGCTGTCGGCATCTATGGAGTGATGGCCTGTTCCGTTTCGCAAAGGACCCAGGAGATCGGCACCCGCATGGCCTTGGGTGCACAACTGGGGGATGTGATCCGGATGGTGCTTCGGCAAGGGGCCGTCCTGACCGGCCTCGGCGTTGCGGCCGGATTGGTGGGCGGACTCGCCCTAGCCCGCCTGCTTGCCGGACTGCTCTACGAAATCCAGCCCCACGATCCGCCGACGTTCGGATTCGTCTCAGTCCTCCTTGTCGCCGTCTCGCTGCTGGCCTGCTGGATTCCCGCGCGCCGTGCTTCACGAGTCGATCCGATGGTGGCGCTGCGAAATGAATAGACCGAATGCGAAAAGCGAAAAGTATCGCCACGGACTGCGAGCAACGAACCACTGACCAAGAACCACCGACCAACCGATGATCCAACTCCGCAATCTAGAGAAACGCTACCAGACCAAGGCCGGCTTCACCTACGTGCTCCGCCAGATCAACCTCAACGTGAACGAAGGCGACTTCATCACGTTCATGGGACCGAGCGGCGCGGGGAAGTCCACCCTGCTCAGCATCATCGGGATGTTCGATGGCGCGTACGAGGGCGAATACCAGTTCCAGGAGCAGGCCGTCCAGCAGCTCAAGCCCAAGGACCGCGCCGCGCTCAACAAGCAGCACATCGGCTTTGTCTTCCAGCAGTTCCATCTGCTCGACGACCTGACCGTCGCCGAGAACCTCGACCTGCCGCTCTCCTATCGCGACCTGAAACGGGCCGAGCGCGAATCGCTCGTCGCTGACACGCTGGATCGCTTTGGCATCGTCGCGAAGAGGGACTTGTTTCCCTCGCAGCTCAGCGGCGGCCAGCAGCAGCTTGTCGCCATCGCCCGCGCCATCATCGCGAAACCGTCGCTCATCCTTGCCGACGAGCCAACGGGCAACCTGCACACCGATCAGGGTCGCGAGATCATGGACCTGTTCAAGAAGCTCAACGGCGAGGGCACCACGATTATCCAGGTCACGCACAACCCCGACTGGGCGGGGTACAGTCATCGCATCGTCACGTTGAAGGATGGGTGGATGGAGAAATAGTTATGAGTTGGGAGTTATGAGTTATGAGTGCTGAACAAAAGGTGACACAAGGCTATCGAGAGTTGATCAGTTGGCAAAAGGCCATGCTCTTGACCAAACTGGTGTACCAGCTTACTGCCAAATTTCCTGCCGAAGAGAAGTTTGGTCTGATTGCGCAGATGCGGCGGGCTGCAGTTTCCATTCCCTCGAATTTGGCCGAGGGCCAGGCGCGGCGAACAGCGGGGGAGTTCGTTCAATTCATTTCCCACGCCGAAGGTTCCACCGCTGAATTGGACACCCAGGTGACGCTGAGCATCGAACTCGGCTTCTGCTCCATCAGTGAGGCCGGCGAAGTACACGGCTTGATTCAGGAGCTGCGGAAGATGCTCAACGCCCTCCGCAGATCCGTCTCCCACTCATAACTCATAACTCAGAACTCATAACTCTATTGATTTCCGACCTCAAATTCGCCTTCCGGCAGTTGCTGAAGAACCCCGGTTTCACCGCCGTGGCCGTGCTCACCCTTGCGCTCGGCATTGCGGGGAGCGCCACGATCTTCAGCTTTGTGAACGCACTTCTGTTCCGACCGCCGCCCGTGGCCGAGCCCGGAGCGCTCTGGCAGGTCTGGCGCCATAGGCCGGACGCTACGTTGCCGATCAAACAGCACGCCGTTTGGAGCTATCCGTTCCTCGCGCACCTCCGCGCCCACGGCCGATCCATCCCCGCCCTCGCCGGAATCACGGTCGAGCCGGTCAAACTGAGCTGGAATCGGGATGGTTTCGGGGAATCGGCCCAGGGTGTGTTCGTCACCGGAAACTTCTTCGAGGTGGCCGGAGTGGCTCCAAGGATGGGCCGGTTCTTCGAGTTCGATGAAGACCAGCGCCCCGGCACGCATCCGGTCGTGGTTGTCAGCCATCAATTCTGGAGACACGCGCTCGCGTCCGACGTTCAGGCGATCGGTCGTACGATCGTCCTGAACGGCGTCGCGTTGACCGTGATCGGCGTGGCACCGGAGGCGTTCATCGGCGTCTTCGCCGGGGTGGTGCCGGACCTGTGGTTGCCGGTCATGATGCGTCCGGCGGTGATGCGTGAGGCGGACTGCCTCACCAGCACCGGATCTCACTGGTTGGTCGGCTTCACGCGACTCAAACCGGAGACGACCCCGGCCCGGGCGCAGGCGGAGCTGTCGGCGCTCACCCGGGGCTTCGAGCAGTCCATCGGCGGCAACCGCTTGCAGGACGGGGCCACGTTGCTTCCCTCGCTGCTGGTGCCCATTCCGCTGCGTGGCTACGTGCAGGGATTCTCCGCTCTCCTGATGGGGGCAGTCGCGCTCGTGCTGCTCATCGCCTGCGCGAATGCCGCCAACCTACAGCTCGCCCGCGCCGCCAGCCGCGGGGGGGAACTGGCCGTGCGGTCCGCGCTGGGAGCGGGGCGCGCGCGGATCGCGCGGCAATTGCTGACGGAAAGTGTGCTCCTGGCGGGATTGGGCGGCGCGCTCGGGTTGTTGCTCTCCGTTTGGACGACCGATCTGTTGCTGCGGTTGCTGCCGTCCAATCTGCCCTTGCGCTTCGAGATCGCGATCGATGGCCGGGTGCTGGCCTTCACCGTGGCGGTGACCGTCTTTACGGGCCTCGCTTTTGGCATGGCTCCGGCGCTGCAGGGCGGCCGGTTGGATCTCGCGGCCGCCTTGAAGAACCAGAGACAGGGACTGGCGGCGCGACGGTCCCGCTTCGCCCAATCCCTGATTGTCGGTCAAATGGCGCTCTGCCTCGTGCTGCTCGTCGCCGCGACGCTCTGCCTGCGCAGCTTGAACGAGGCGCGTTCCTTTGATCCCGGCTTTGTGGTGAAGGACCGACTCGCCGTCGGTCTGAGCCTGGGCGACCAGGGGTATTCCCCGGCGCAGACGCGCGAATTCCAGGACAGGCTTTTGGCCCGCGTGGAGAGGTTGCCCGGCGTGAACGGCGCCGCCTGGACGCGGTATCTCCCGCTGGGCCCCGAGCGGAACAACGGACGCCTCCAGATCGAGGGTCGAACGTCGCCCGAGGGGGAGGCGGGCTTCTTTTTCGAACAGTTCGGCGTCGGGCCGGGCTATTTCGCGACGGTCGGCACCCGCGTGCTGAAAGGGCGCGAATTCACTTCGGCCGACCGCACCGGGACGCGCCGTGTGGCGGTCATCAACGAAGCTGCCGCCCGCCGCTTCTGGCCGGGCGAAAATCCCATCGGGCAACGTCTCTTCAACGGGGCTCCCACGCCGGAAAACACCCTGGAAATCGTGGGCGTGGTGGCGACCGGCAGCTATCGCACGCTGGGCGAAGAACCGCTCCCGGCGATCTTCGACTGCTTCCGGTCGCATCCATCGGCCATGCTCGTCGCCCATGTGACCGGCGCATCGGGCCCCGCTTTCGCCGCGATCCGCAATCTGGTTCGGGAGATGGACTCCCGGCTCGTGCTGACCGATGCGACGACCTTGGAAGAACATCTTTCCCTCGTACTGTTCCCCGCCCGCGCCTCCGGACTGCTGCTGGGCGTGCTGGGACTCGTCGCGTTGATCCTCGCCGTGTCGGGCCTCTTCGGTGTCATCGCCTATTCGGTCTCGCAGCGCACGCGGGAGGTTGGCATCCGCATGGCGCTGGGGGCGCGGCGGGGCGAGGTGCGGCGGCTCGTGCTGCGGCAGGGCATGAAGCTGGCCGCCATCGGGATCGGCGTCGGCCTGCTCGGCGCCTTGGCCACCACGCAACTGCTGCGCAGGCTGCTCTTCGGCATCAGCCCGACCGATCCGGTCACGTTCCTCGCCATCCCGCTGCTCCTGCTGGCGGTTGCGTGGCTGGCCTGCTGGCTGCCCGCACGCCGCGCGGCGCGGGTGGACCCGATGGTGGCGCTGCGGAGTGATGGATGAGCCATGAGCCATGAGCCATAAGGTATAAGTTATGAGTTAGGAGTTACGAGTTAGGAGTTATGAGCACTGAACAGAATGCACCGCAGAGTTGTCGCGAGTTGATTGCGTGGCAGAAGGGAATGCTGCTGGCCAGGCTCATTCATCGGTTGACGACCAAGTTTTCCGGCGAAGAGAAGTTTGGCTTGGTTTCCCGGATGCGGCGGGCTGCAGTTTCCATTCCCTCGAATTTGACCGACGGCCAGGCGCGGCGAACAGCGGGGGAGTTCGTTCAATTCATTTCCCACGCCGAAGGTTCCACCGGTGAATTGGACACCCAGGTGACGCTGAGCATCGAACTCGGGTTCTGCTCCATCAGTGAGGCCGGCGAAGTACTCGGCTTGATTCAGGAGCTGCGGAAGATGCTCAACGCTCTCCGCAGATCCGTCTCCCACTCATAACTAATAACTCATAACTCATAACTCTTTTGATTTCCGACCTCAAATTCGCCATCCGCCAACTGCTGAAGAACCCCGGCTTCAGCGCCGTGGCGGTGCTCACCCTGGCGCTTGGGGTTGGAGCTGTCACCGCCATCTTCAGCGTGGTCAACGCCGTGCTGCTTCGTTCGCTGCCCTACGCGGAGCCCGACCGCTTGGTGCGCATCTATTCCGAGTTTCCCGGCTTTCCGAACGGGGGCCTGCGACGGTTTGCGTTCTCTGGGCCGGAGTTCCTCGACCTGCGGCGCGAGACCACGTCGTGGAAGTCGCTGGACGCCTGGGTCACCCTGGGCGTGAACGTGGGCGGTGACACCCATCCCACGCGGGCCACGGCGTCGGCCATTTCGGGTGATCTGCTGGGTTCCCTGGGCGCGGTTCCGTTGTTGGGCCGGGTGCTGACGCCCGAGGACGATGTTCCTGGAGGACCGCAGGTCGTGGTGATCTCATACGGGTTGTGGCAGCGGGCGTTCGCCGGTGACCCGGGCATTCTGGGCCGCGATTTCTTGCTCAACGGCGGCCAGTTCAGTGTCGTCGGCGTGATGCCGGAATCGTTCCAGTTTCCTCCCGGCGAGATGAGTCCTACGGAGCTGTGGGTTCCCATCCAGGTGGACCCCGCCAACCCCGGCGGGCGGGCGGACCATGGTCTGAACCTGGTGGGTCGCCTGCGGGCCGGGGTGTCCCTGGAACAGGCTCAGGCGGAGATCGAGTCGTTGGAGAAGTTCTGGAGCCAAACAGGTTCGGGCCACGTTTTGGACGGAACGAACCACACGATCGTGAGCTACGGCCTCCATGATGAAGTCGTTCGCGGCGTTCGCCCCGCGCTGCGGATGCTTCTGGGAGCCGTCGCCTTTCTGCTCCTGATCGCCTGTGTGAATGTGGCCAATCTGCTGCTGGCGCGGGCCGAGTCCCGGCAGCGCGAGATCGCCGTGCGGTGTGCGGTGGGTGCTGGACTGAGGCGGCTTGGAACGCAATTCGTGGTGGAAGGTCTTCTCTTGGCGTCCATGGGGGTGGCCGTCGGACTGGTTATGGCCTTCGGGGGTCTGAAACTCCTCAAGTCTGCCAGCCTGGCCACCCTGCCGCGCGCGGGGGAGATTGCCATTGATGCCCCGGTGGTGCTGTTCGCGGTGACGCTGTCGCTCGTAACGGGCCTGGTTTTTGGTCTGGCACCGCTGGTTCATGTCGTCCGCCGCAACCTGCACCACGCATTGAAGTCCGCCGCCTCGTCAACGACCGGAGTGGTCCGGGCCCAGCGCTTCCGCCAGGGTTTGGTCGTGGGGCAATTGGCGCTTTCGCTGACCCTCCTCATTGGGGCGGGCCTGATGCTTCGTGGCTTCTGGAACCTGCAGGAGGTCAACGCCGGTTTTGATTCCAAGGGGGTCCTCACCATGTCTGTCGCCCTGCCGGGTGCCACCTACCGGGGACAAGAAGTTCACGAGTTCTGGACGCGACTCAAAGGCAGACTCGATGCGCTTCCGGGATTCGAGGGGGTCGCCTTGGTCTCCGGACTGCCGCCCCACTATTCCAGCACCCACAGTGACACCACCATTGAGGGCTACGTTCCAACCCCGGACGGTCCGCTGCAAAATGTGGAGTTCTACCAGAGCGTCAGCCCGGGCTACTTCGAGACCCTTCGGATCCGGCTTATCGAAGGCCGGTTCTTTGACGAACGCGACAGCCCGGACTCCCCGGAGGTGGTGATCGTCAATCAGACGATGGCGCGGACGTTTTGGGGAAGCGCCAGCGCATTGGGACGCCGCGTTCGCCCCAGCGGGACCACCAACTGGTGCACCATCGTCGGGGTGGTCTCCGATTCCAAGAATGGCGGACTGGAAAACCCGACGGGCACGGAACTTTATCTGCCGTTCACGCAGAATGCGGGACGGGGCCGATCGCAGCGCATGTTCATTGTGGTGCGCGGGGCTGGCGAACCATCGGGCCTTGTTGGCGTGGTCCGGCGCGAGTTGAGGACATTGGACCCCGCACTCCCAGTGGCGGAGATCCGCACCTTGGGTGAGTTGATGACGGCCGCCCAATCGCGCCCGCGGTTTCTCACGGTGTTGCTCACGCTGTTTGCGGGCGTCGCGCTGATCCTGGCCACCGTGGGAATTTACGGAGTCATCGCCTACTCGGTCGCGTTGCGGATGAAGGAGATCGGTCTCCGGATGGCACTGGGTGCGCAGCACCGTGATGTCCTCGGCATTGTGTTGGGACGCGGGATGCTGCTCACCGTGTGCGGCATCGCCCTGGGGCTGGTGGGAGCGTGGGTGCTGACCCGGTTCCTGGGCTCTCTGCTGTTTGGGATCACGGCCTCAGATCCGGCCACGTTTGTCGTCGTCTCAATCATCTTCAGTGCCGTCGCCTTGATCGCCACCTACATCCCCGCCCGCCGTGCGACAAGGATTCAGGCGATGGAGGCGCTACGGAGCGAGTGATGATAGAGTGGTGAGCTTTGAGTTATGAGTTATGAATATCATCCAAGAACAACGCAAAATTGCTAACGCGCTGCGGCGCTCCGTTTCTGGCTCATAACTTGTAACTCTGAACCTATAACTTTCCTATGACCGGCCTCAAATTCGCCGTCCGCCAGTTGCTGAAGACAGCCGGCTTCGGCGCCGTGGCCGCCTTGGGATCCGATATAACCGCCATGATTCTCTTGTCGACAAGGATGCATTTATCCTGCTGTCATCGTGTAGTGCGGACCATGTATGCGGCAGCAATTCCCGCTTAGTGAGCCCCCGCAAGTCAGGGCTTAGCAAGCTATAAACGACGAAAAGGTATGACTGCAACTCAAAGGTTAAATCCAGCGGGAGATGTAAACTATGGTAAGCATGGGCAACATTACTCGCTTCAAAGACGAACAGACCCGCGAATTGCGGACTGGATACACCGCGCACTGGGAGACGCGCGCACAGTGCTTAACGTCGGGGCAGGTGCCGGCTCAATTGAGCCAAAAGACCGCTATGTCGTTGCAGTTGAACCGTCGGAGGCCATGCGAAGCCAGCGCCCCAAGAGCCTGGTACCCGCGATTCATGGCATCGCAGAGCAATTGCCGTTGGATGACCAGTCGGTCGATGCGTCTATGGCGCTTGTTACCGTGCATCAGTGGAAGGATATTGACCAGGGACTGAAGGAACTGCGACGCGTCACGCGAGGACCAATTGTGGTGCTTACTTTCGACGGTGATGCGATGGATCGCTACTGGCTGGCCCACTACGCCCCTGAACTGATTGCGGTTGAGCGCAGGCGCTTTCCAACTTTGGAGAGAATCTCTAATGGCCTCGGCGGGGCGACGGAGATCCTGGGCGTTCCCGTGCCGATTGATTGTGTCGATGGATTCGCCGAGGCCTTTTACGCTCGGCCGGAATCCTTTCTTGATGCCACGGTGCGACGATCCCAGTCTGCTTGGAGTTTTATATCAGAAGAAGATCAACAACGCTTCGTGAGGAAGCTAAGTGATGACCTGAGATCCGGATTTTGGGACCACCAGTTTGGAGAATGGCGTACAATGCCAAATTTTGATGGTTCATTGCGCCTTCTGATCCGGAATCAAAGCACGCTCAATTCCTGTGCTCAACGAGTTTGAAATACGCAGAAGCTCTGCCGTGAGAACCTCAATCACAGCGAGCGCATGGGAAAAGATGTTGCGCACGCTGTTTGCCCGCGCTCTCACCCGGGGATGGCAATGTAATCGAGTGTCTCTTACGCGGCCGAGTATCCTACGTGTCTCTGGAAAGGTCTGATCCGTATGTGGGACCATGACAGCGCTTGGAAGCAATTTCGTAATCATCATGTAATAGCAAGATGAACGACCTGAAATCCGCCCTTCGCCAGTTGCTGAAGAACCCTGGCTTCACCGCCGTGGCCGTGCTCACGCTCGCGCTCGGCATCGGCGCAAACACCGCCATCTTCGGCATCGTCAATGCCGTGTTGCTGAAGCCACTCCCCTATGAGAACCCGCAGCAGTTGGTGACAATATCTGACAGCAACCCAAAGCGGGGCTTCACTCAGATCAATGCTTCGGCGGCCTCTTTCTTTGGCTGGCGCGACCGCACCACATCGTTTTCCAGTCTGGCGGCCGAGGTTTATGAATCCTTCAACGTGGCCACGGAAACAGTGCCCTTCCACGTTCGAGGAGCCTACGTCACGGCCAACTACTTTGAGGTGCTCGGGCCGAAGTTCGCCCTGGGTCGCGGCTTTGCGACGGGTGAGGATGAACTGGGCCGGCACCAGGTGGTGGTCATCACCCATGATCTCTGGCAAACGCAGTTCGGCGGCCGGAGGGACATCGTCGGGCACACGATTCGCTTAAGCGGCGAACAGACGGTTGTCGTAGGCGTGTTGGCCCCGGAGTTCCGGACCTTCAACCCGCGAAACATCGTTGGCCGACCAACGGCAGCCTTCGAGCCGAAGCT
The DNA here is from genome assembly GCA_019634635.1 of Verrucomicrobiia bacterium. Classification (NCBI taxonomy): domain Bacteria; kingdom Pseudomonadati; phylum Verrucomicrobiota; class Verrucomicrobiia; species Verrucomicrobiia bacterium. The sequence goes on along the minus strand of JAHCBB010000022.1, from coordinate 51,619 downwards.
CTGGATGCCGTATCCGTTCACGCCGCAGGAGCGGGCTTCGGATGGCCGTTTCTTTATCGGCGTCGGGCGCTTGAAATCGGGCGTAACCGTGCAGTCCGCCCAGGCCGAGATGAATCGTCTCGCCGCAGTCGCAGCCGAAGAAAACCCGGACCGGGTCGATTGGGGAGTGGCCGTGCGTTCGCTGCATGAACAGGTCACCGCCGAGTCGGCACCCATGCTGGTGGTGATCCTGGGCTCCGTCGGGTCGGTGTTGCTGATTGCGTGTGTGAACCTGGCCAACTTGTCTCTGGCTCGTGGCCGGCGGCGCATCCGGGAGTTTGCAATCCGCGCGGCGCTTGGGGCGCACTGGCGGCAGCTTATCCGATTGCCGGTTCTGGAGTGTCTGCTGCTGGCGATGATCGGCGGTTCCTTGAGCCTGCTCATCGCCCGTTGGCTGTTGTCGGTCACACCGGCGTGGGTGCCGGACAGCCTGCCTCGAATCGACTCGCTCGCGCTGGATTGGCCGGTGTTTGGGTTCGCACTCCTCGTTACGGTTGTCACGGGATTCCTGACCGGTCTCTTGCCCGCGCTCCAGGTCGTGCGGAGTGATCCGCAGACGGCATTGGCCGCAACCAATCGTGGTCTTGCTGGCGGAAGAGTGTCCGGGTGGCGAGCCGGGTTGGCCATCGCGCAAGTCGCGGTCGCCGTGACGCTCCTGGCTGGCGCGGGATTGTTCCTCCGAAGTTTTCAACGGCTGGCGGCGGAACGGCCGGGCTTCGAACCGGAACAGGTGTTGGCTGCGGACTTCACTCTTCATTGGCAGGCGTACGGCGATGACTCGAAACGCCTGCGCTTCCTCGCCGACCTGATTGTGCGGATCAGCGCCCTGCCGGGAGTCGAGGCGGCAGCCACGGTGCATGGCGCGCCTTTCGGGAGCATGCTCGCCTCGACCAAACGCATCGCCTTGGAAGGCGAAAGCATGGACATGCAGAACTCCGCCCGCCTCGCCGGCTATCGGCAGGCCAGTCCGGGCTATTTCCAGTTGATGCGAATTCCGGTGTTGCGCGGACGCGAATTCGCTTCCACGGACGACGAAAGCTCGCGGCCCGTGGTGATCATCAATCAAACACTGGCGAAGGAACTCTTCGGCGGCGGCGATCCTCTCGGTCGTCGCATCACTGCAGGGGCGACGGGAACCAACCTCGCGGAAGTCGTCGGCGTGATTGCGGATGTGAAATCAACCGGGCTGGACGCGCCGGCGCGGCCGGAAGTCTATCTCTGCTGCCGCCAGTATGCCGTGTGGATTCATTCGCTCGTGGTGCGCACCCGTGACGAACCCGCCGCTCTGGCGGCGGCCATCAATCGGGAGTTCCTTGCGTTGGATCGCGAAGTGCCAGCCTACAATTTCCGACCGCTTGATGACGCAGTGAGCGGTTCAATTGCTTCCAAGCGTTTCGTCACGCTGCTCACGGCCACCTTCGGCGCCGTCGCGCTCGGTCTGGTCGTGCTCGGCATCGCGGGTGTCCTGACCAACGCCGTCGTCCAGCGCCGGCAGGAACTCGGTGTTCGGAAGGCATTGGGAGCCCAGGATGGTGACTTGGTTCGATTGATCCTCAAGGAAGGGATGAAGCTCGTTGCCTTGGGCTCTGTGATCGGCATTCTCGGCGCCCTGGCCTGGACGCGATTGATTGCCAGCCAGCTTCACCACACCAGTCCCTTTGATTTGGGAACTTGTCTCGGAGTGCTCGCCTTGCTGCTGGCGACGACGCTGTTTGCCTGCTGGCTCCCGGCCCGACAGGCGACGAAGGTCGAGCCGATGGAGGCGATGCGAACGGAATAAAATGAACGCGCAACTTCCATTGGATTCCGTGCCTCAGCCTTGGGTGTATGGCGTTGAATGTCGATTATTCGATGTTTTCATTCGCCAACACTGATTACTGCCTGCCCACCGTGAAAGATCTCAAATTCGCCTGCCGCCAGTTGCTGAAGAACCCCGGCTTCACCGCCGTGGCCGTGCTCACGCTTGCGCTCGGCATCGGAGCTACGACCGCCGTGTTCAGCATCGTGGACTCGGTGTTGCTGAAGCGGCTGCCTTACGACGAGCCAGGGCAGTTGGTGCAGGTGTGGGAGGCTCCCGGCCCCGGTCAGCGAAACTGGGTTTCCCCGGGCGCCTTTCTCGACTGGAAAGAGCACGGGAACTTCTTTGAAGACCTTTCGCTCCTGGACGGTCGCGAGTTGAACCTCACCGGCGAAGGAGAGCCGGAGCGCGTCAGCGGACTGGGAATGTCTGCCAGCGGCCTGAAGATCCTGCGGGCGCGACCGGTCCTGGGCCGGGGCTTCGCGCCGGATGAGGATCAGCCGGGCAAGGACCAGGTGGTCGTGCTGGGCCACGGATTCTGGCAGCGCAGATTTGGCGGTGACGTATCCGTCGTGGGGCGCACGATCCAGCTCAATGACCAAAGCCATACGGTGATAGGTGTCCTTGCCCCAACGGCCCTGCCGTGGGGGCCGTCCGATTTCGTCGTCCCTATTGCGGTCGGCCCAAGCGCCGTAAATGAACGCGGTTCCCACTGGCTCCAGGCCTTCGGCCGCTTGAAACCCGGCGAGACCGTGGAACGGGCCGAAACTGAACTATCGGCGGTGGCCGCACAGCTCCGTCCCCTGTATCCGGCGTGGAAGCAGGGCTGGGGCGCGACCCTCGTGCCGCTGCATGAGCAGATCACGGGCGACACCAAGCCGACGCTGCTCGTGTTGTTCGGCGCCGTGGGTTGCGTGCTGCTGATTGCCTGCAGCAACGTCGCGAACCTGTTGCTGGCCAAATCGTCGGGGCGTCAGAAGGAAATGGCGGTGCGGGCCGCGCTGGGTGCCGGGCGCTGGCGGATTGTCCGGCAGTTGTTGACGGAGAGCGTGCTGCTGTCGCTGGCAGGCGCGTCGCTCGGACTGCTGCTCGCGCTCTGGGGCGTCGAAATGGTCAAGCACCTGAATGCCGTGAACCTGCCCCGCGCGGGGGAACTCGGCCTCGACCTGCGCATGCTGGGATTCGCCATGCTGGTCTCGCTCCTCGCTGCGGTGGTGTTTGGACTGGTGCCGGCCCTTCAGACCTCGCGGATCAATCTCAACGACATGCTCAAGGATGGCGCGCGCACTTCCAGCACCGGTCCACGGAACCGTGTCCGCAGCGGATTGATCATTGCCGAGGTGGCGCTTTCGCTCGTTTTGCTGGTCGGCGCCGGTTTGTTGCTTAACAGCTTCGTCCGCCTCGCCCACGTTCCGCCGGGCATCAATCCCCAGAACGTCCTGACCATGCAGGTGAGCCTGCCGGAGAAAAAGTATCCGGACGCCGCGCGACGGACGGATTTCTTCGAGCGGGCGCTTGAACGGATCGGCGCTCTCCCAGGCGTCGAAGCGGCCGGGGTGGTCGGAAAGCGGCCGGTGAGAGGTGGGTCCATGGACACGACGTTCACGATCGCCGGCCGGTCGGATGCGCCGCCGACCGGCCACGGCGTGGACTTTGATTTTTGCACGCCATACTACTTCCAGGCAGCGGGAATTCCGCTGCGCAAGGGCCGGCCCTTTGCATGGAGCGACAAGGTCGGTTCGCCACGGGTGGTCATCATCAACGAAGCCCTGGCCCGTCAGCATTTCCCGAATCAGGACCCGTTGGGGCAGCGCATCCATCTCGACGTGGCCACGGGCAACCTCGACGAAGGCTGGGAGATTGTCGGCGTCGTCGGGGATGTCCGGCAGCATGGGCTCGGGAAGGAGGTCCGCTCCTGCGTGTATCGACCGCAGGCCTACAGCTTCATGGGGAGTGGAAATCTGCTGGTTCGCACCGCTATCGCCCCGCTCGCCCTGGCGGAGACGGTGCGGAAGGCGGTGCTCGAAATCGATCCCGACCAACCGGTGGCAAACATCCAGACCATGGAGAACGCGATCGCCGGTTCGCTGTCGCAACAACGTTTCGTGCTGGTGCTGCTGGCTGGATTCGCCGGCGCCGCGCTGCTGCTGGCCGCCATCGGCCTCTACGGAATCATCGCTTATGCCGTCACGCAACGCACCCGTGAGATCGGCATCCGCATGGCGCTGGGGGCGAGCCGTCGCGACGTGCTCGGGCTCGTCGTGAGCCACGGCATGAAGCTCGCCGCGGTCGGCCTCGTGCTCGGCCTGGCTGGGGCGTTCGGGCTGACGCGCGTGCTGGTCAGGATGCTTTACGAGGTCAAACCGACCGATCCGGCGACCTTTGCCGGCGTGTCCCTGGTCCTTCTGGGCGTGGCGTTATTTGCCTGCTGGCTGCCTGCGCGGCGCGCGGCGCGGGTGGACCCGATGGTGGCGCTGCGGAGTGATGGATGAGCCATGAGCCATGAGTTGTGAGTTATGAGTTATGAGTTATGAGTCTTCAGTCAGCAGAGATCTGCGTCAACGGGCGTCGCGGAGTTGCCGGGACTCGATGGCGTGGCTGAAGCGAGGGCTGCTGGCCAGGGTGAGCCGTTGTCTGACCGGGCGAACACCCCATCATGGAAGGCTCATGACTCCTCGTCATGCCACTGAAGCCGATCGTCTGATCCGGAAACTGAATGGAGTGCTCCACGTGCTCCCCGCTCCATCTCCAACTCACTACTCACAACTCGTCACTCATAACTAGCAAAATGAACGACCTCCGCTATGCCCTTCGCCAATTGCTGAAGAACCCCGGCTTCACCGTTGCGGCTGTGGTTGTCCTCGCGCTGGGCATCGGCCTGAACACCGCGATGTTCAGCGTCCTCTACGCGCTCGCCTTCAATCCGCGGCCTTTTCCCGAGCCCGAGCGGGTCGTCCAGCTCTATTCCCAGGACAAGAAGGAGGCGGCCAACTTCCGGGCGTTCTCCTACGCCGCCTACCGCGAGGTGCACGAACGTCGCGATCTCTTCACCGGCGTCCTCGCGCAGGCGCTCGCGTTCGTCGCCGTCGGCGAGGGTGCGGAAGCGCGCCGCGGGGTTTCCGCCATGGTCAGCGCCAACTACTTCGAGGTGCTCGGCGTGCCGCTCCTCCGGGGCCGCGGCTTCACCGAAGCCGAGGAGACTCCCGGTGCCAATCTGCCCGTTGTGATTGTGAGCCATTTCTACTGGCGCAACTCCGGCTCCCATCCCGATCTGGTCGGCTCCACCCTGCGCATCAACGGCCGTCTCTTCACCGTCGTGGGGATCACGCCTGAAAAATTCACCGGGGCCAATGCGACGTTCGGTCCTGAGTTCTACTTTCCGCTGGGCGTCTTTGATTCGCTCGGAGGCGAGGGCCGCTCGCTTCAGGATGCCAAGAGCTTCGCCCTCAACCTCGTGGGTCGGCTGCAAGCCGGCATCACCGCCGACAGCGCCCAGTCGGCGCTGGCCGGCACTGCTGCAGGGTTGGAGGAGCTGTATCCCGTCGAGCAAAAGGACCAAACGTTCATCGTCGGTCCGCTGCCGCGATTCGTCGTCGGCTCGGAGCCAAAGCAGAATGGCATCATGCCGGCCCTCCTCGGCACCGTGCTCATGGGCCTGACTGGCTCCGTCCTCCTCATTGTCTCGCTCAACCTCGCCGGGCTTCTGCTCGTCCGCGGCCACGCGCGATGCAAGGAGTTCGCCATCCGTCTCGCGGTCGGCGCCACCCGCGGCCGCCTCGTCCGCCAGCTCCTCACGGAAGGTCTCGTGCTCGCGCTCGTGGGCGGCGCGCTCGGCTGTATCTGCGCGGTCTTGGGCACCAAGCTCCTCATCGCTGCGGTCTCCAGTCGTCTGTCATTCGCGCTTCTTTTCACGACCCCAGCCCCGGTGGTGCCCGTCGTCGCTACGCTGGTCTTCTGCACGATGGCGACGCTGTTCTTTGCCCTCGGTCCGGCGCTCACCCTCCTGCGCCGCGATCTCCTCCCCGATCTCCAGCAAGCCGCTGCCGAAGACACCCGCCGGCACCGGCGCTGGCTGCCGCGCCACCCGCTCGTCGTCGCGCAGATCGCCCTGTCGCTCACCCTCCTCATCGGTGCGGGCCTCAGCGCCCGATGGGTGGGCCGCGTGCTGGGCGCGGACACCGGCATTGATGCGCTTCACACGCTCGTCGTCGAATTCGACGCCAGCCTTGGGGGGCGGGATCAGTCCCGGAACTTCGAGATTTTCCGCACTGTCGGCGACCGCCTCGCCAACGTGCCCGGGGTGGCCTTCGCCAGCATCGCCACCGCGACACTCTACGGCTTTAACTGGAACGAAGGGTTCGTACGGCGGGCCGGCACACGTCCAGCGCCCGATGCCCGTCCGTCCACCGCGGCGGAAGGACTCGCCTTCCTCGCCCCATTCAACGCCGTCGGTGGCGATTACTTTGCCGCCGTCGGCCGGCCGCTGCTGCGCGGCCGAACGTTCACCCCCTTCGAAACCGATCAGGCCGGCGCACCCCTCGTCGCCATCATCGACGAGGCACTCGCCGCCCGGCTCTGGCCCGGCGAAGACGCACTGGGCCGGCGTCTCGATTGGGCCGGCGGCGAGGTGCCAGCGGCCGCCGGTTCGTCCGGCGATGGGACGATCGAAGTCGTCGGCATCGCGCGCAGCCTGCGTCCCGACTCCGCCGAAGCGAAATCGCCCGGCGCGATCTACCTTCCGTTCGCGCAGGGCTTTAAGGAGAAGGTCCACTTCATGGTCCGATCCGTGACCGCCGGCGAGACCACGCTGGCCGCGTTGCGCGAGCCCTTGCAGCGCGAGCTCCAGGCGGCGGCTCCCGACGTGCCCCTTTTCACGGTGCGCACCTTCCGCGAGCACAAGGACGCCGCGCCCGTGCCCTGGCTCTTCCGGCGCATCGCGACGGTCCTGGCGGCGTTCGGTGCGGTGGCGGTGCTCATCGCGATCATTGGTCTTTACGGCGCCAAGGCCTACAGCGTTTCCCGGCGCACGCGCGAGATCGGCATCCGCCTCGCGCTCGGCGCCGAGCCCTCGCGCCTGCGCAACCTGATCTTGCGCGAAGGTGTCATGTTGAGCCTGGTCGGCATCGCCCTCGGTCTGCTGCTCAGCGCGGCGATCGTCCGTTTGCTCGGCAGCCTGATCGCCGATTTCGAGGGCTTCGATCCGGTGGTATTCTGCGTGGCCGCCCTGGCGCTGTTCGCCACCGGGCTCGCGGCCACCTGGCTCCCCGCCCGCCGCGCCATGAAGGTCCAGCCGATGGTGGCGTTGCGGGCGGAATGAGGTGAAAGTTCAAGATCATGACCCAGCCTGAAGAACTGAAACACGACCGGCCGCTGAAGTGGTCGGCCGGCACCGGCACGGATGTCTGGGCGCTGTTCTGCGCCTGCCTGGCGGGTGACTTGGAAACTGTGAAGCGGCTGCTGGCGAAGGACCCGGCGCTGGTGCGCTGTCACCACGCCTACCGCAAGCCGCTTTACTTCGCGGTCCGCGAGAACCGCCTTGAGGTCGCCGCCTTCCTTCTCGACCGCGATCCCGATCCCTTCGGCCTGGCGGTCAACGACAGCCTGCTCGAGATCGCGCGCGACCGCGGTTACGCGGACATGGAAGACCTGCTCGCCTCGAAGCTGGCGGAGCGATGCGGCGCCTCGCCCCGCGGCGAACCCATGGCTGCCGCCATCCGGGAGCATGACCTCGCAAGGCTGTGCGCGTTGCTGGACGCCTCGCCGGACCTGCTCCACGCGGGTGACCAGCGGTCCAATCAACCCATCCACTGGGCGGTGATGACGCGGCAGTTGGATTTCGTTGATGAACTGCTGAGACGCGGCGCCGAACTCAACGCGCGACGTTCCGACGGTGCGCGGCCAATCCACCTGACCAATGGCGACTACCATTTCCGCGGCTGGCGCGACGTGCCGGACGAATGGCCGGTCAAGCCTCGGGAGGTTTACGATCACCTGGTCCGCCGCGGCGCGAACGTGGACCTCGGCATGGCCTGTGCCACCGGCAATCAAACCCGTGTGCGCGAGCTGCTGGATCAGGAGCCGGCACTCGTCAACCGGCTTTCCGACTATGCCGGCTATTACACCGGCTGCGGTGCGCCGATCAAAAACGCCGCCGCCGGCGGACACATTGAGATCGTCCGGCTGCTGCTGGAGCGCGGGGCCGATCCGAATCTGCCCGAGGAAGGCATCGCCCCGGACGGCCACGCGCTGCATTCCGCCGTGGTTCGGGGGCACATCGAAATCGTGAGGCTGCTGCTGCAGCACGGCGCACATCCGAACGTGGAAATCGAGAGCTCTGCGGACACCCTGAGCGCGGCGCTGGGTTCGGCCGGGTACTCCACTCCGCGGAACGCGGCGATGATCGAACTGCTCTGCTCTCATGGCGCCTCGCGGGCGGTTCATCTGCTCGCCTATAGCGGCGACGTGCTCACCGCGGCGGCGGTTTTCGCGGCGAATCCGGCGCTGGCCAACGACCCCGGAGCGCTCGCCAACGCGGCGAGCGAGGGCAGGGAAGCCTTCGTGCGTCTGATGCTGCGCTACCAGCCCGATCTTCCGCGCCGCGTCGAGTTCCCCGGATGGGCAGTCGGAGCAAAGACGCGCGAGCTGAACGAACTGCTGTTCCAACATGGCATGAATCCCGCCGCGCCCGATTGGCTGGGCATCACCCCGCTGCATCACTGCGCGCGCAACGGCGACGTGGAAAAGGCCGCACTCTTCATTGACCACGGCGCGAACCTGCACGCACGGGACGAAGACCTCTGCTCCACGCCACTGGGTTGGGCCGCGAAGTTCGCGCAGAAGGCGATGGCGGAACTGCTGCTCCAGCGCGGCGCAAAGCCGAATCTGCCGGACGACCCGCCTTGGGCCACGCCCCTCGCCTGGGCCACTCGACGCAATCACACGGACATTGCCGCGCTGCTGCGAGACCACGGCACGAAATGAACCGACACACCGCGAGCCGAACCATGAACGACATCAGATTCGCCCTCCGCCAACTGCTCAAGAACCCCGGCTTCTCCGCTGTGGCCGTGCTCACGCTGGCGCTCGGCATCGGGGCCAACACCGCGATTTTCAGCGTGGTCAATGCCGTCCTGCTCCGGCCGTTGCCCTATCCTGAACCCGGCCAGCTGGTGCAGTTGCTCGCGAACCTGGAGGGCGGCCCCGGCACCTACATCGGCAGCGACGCGTTCGTTGAAGTGAAGGCGCAGAGCCAGTCGCTGGCGCGCATCGGCGCCTACAGTGGGGGCGACATGACCCTCACCGGGGCCGGAGCGGCGGAACGCATCGTGTCCGGCGCGGTGACGGCGGACTTCTTTCCACTGCTCGGCGTCCAGCCGGCGTTGGGACGCAACTTCACCCTGGAAGAGGACACGCCCAGCGGCCCGAAGGCGGTCCTGCTCGGATATGGCCTCTGGCAGAGCCGGTTCGGCGGCGACCCGGACGTGCTGGGCCGGACGATCACGTTGAACGAACAAGGCCACACCGTCGTGGGCATTCTCCCCTCGCACTTTCAATATCCCGAACCGTTTCAACTTTGGACCCCGCTGGCGCTCGGAGAAACGGGGGGAACCTTCGTGATCCACGGTGAAGGCATGATGCTGCTGAAGGCCATTGCCCGGTTGAGACCCGGGGTGACGCTCGAGCAGGCGCAAGCCGAGCTGCAAACCATTGCACAGCGGATTCAACCAAACGGACCGGCGGCGACCGGGGGCGAAGGCGGCGCGGGTGGAGGTCGCGAAGTTGGCAGAGGCGTTTTGACCCTGGTTGGCCTGCACGAACAGGTCGTCGGCGAGGTGAAGGGGCCGCTGCTCGTGTTGCTGGGCGCGGTCGCGTTGGTCCTGCTGATCGCCTGCGCGAACGTCGCCAACCTCCTGCTCGCACGCGCGGCGGCGCGACAACGGGAGATGGCCGTCCGCGCCGCCCTCGGAGCCGGACGCTGGCGGGTTGCCCGCCAGTTGCTGACGGAGAGCGTGCTGCTTTCCCTGGCTGGCGGCGGGTTGGGATTGTTGCTGGCGTTCGGAGGCGTCCGGGCACTCGGGCAGTGGAACGACGTCAGCCAGCGGGCGATGCAAGGGATTGGCATGGATGCCTGGGTGCTCGCGTTCACGGTCGGCGTGTCGGTGATCACCGGCCTGGCGTTCGGCCTCGCGCCGGCCGTTCACGCGTGGCGCACCGACGTCAACGCCGCACTCAAAGTGGAGAGCCGTGGCGACACCGGCAGACAGCGCAACCGGCTCCGGCAATTCCTGGTCGTCTCGGAGGTGGCGCTGGCGCTGGTGCTGCTCATCGGCGCCGGGTTGTTGATCAAGAGCTTTTCGCGGCTGACCGATGTCCAGCCCGGCTTCCGGACCGAGGGCGTGTTGACGTTCCAAGTCACGCTGACAGGCGGGAAATCCTCGCCGCAGAAAGTCAATCTCATCGAACAAATCGTCGAGCAGTTGAAGGCGCTGCCCGGCGTCCAGACGGCCGCCGTCACGGATTCCCTGCCGCTCACCCAGTTCAACCGCATTGCGGTGGCGGATGTTGAGGGCCGGCCACCGATTGACGTGAGCAGGCTGCGGCGGGGAGAGCTGAAGGTGACGCCGGTTTCGCGACCGACGGTCACCTTCGATTACTTTAGCGCGATGGGCATCCCGCTGAAGAGTGGACGAGCCTTCACTGCGCAGGATGCGCGCCCCGGCGCGGGCGTGGTGATCGTCAATGAGGCGTTTGAGAGAAGCTTCTTCCCCGGCCAAAGCGCGATTGGCAGACGCATCCGCCTGCTCGGATCGAGCGCCGAGACGCCCTGGCCGGCGGTGGTGGGGGTCGTCAGCGATGTGCGGCAGAGCGGACTGGCCGGCGACGTCATGCCGGAGGTGTACAGCCCGGAGCTGGAAGACGCGGGCGACGCGCTGAGCTTCGTCGTCCGCGTTAGCGGTGAGCCTGCCGGTCTGATCTCCGCCGCGCGGGGCGTGGTGGCGAAGGTGGATCCGAGCCAGCCTCTCCACAACGTGATGACGATGGAGCAGCGCCTGGCGGACACCACGACCTCGCGGCGACTGAACACGGCTTTCCTCGGCGGCTTTGCGGCGGTCGCACTGTTGCTCGCCGTCCTGGGCATCTACGGCGTGATGTCGTACGCGGTGACGCAACGCCGGCGCGAGATCGGCGTGCGGATGGCCCTGGGCGCGCAACGAAGCGATGTGCTGGGCCTGATCATCCACGGCGGGTTGCGGCTGACGCTGCTGGGCGTCGTGATCGGGCTCGCCGGTGCGTTTGTCGTGACGCGCTACTTGTCGAGTCAGCTTTACTCCGTGAAAGCGTCGGACCCCGTGACCTTTCTGGGCCTCGCGGCGGCGCTGACGGGCGTGGCCGTGCTTGCCTGCTGGCTGCCCGCCCGTCGGGCGGCGCGGACCGATCCGATGGTGGCGCTGCGAAGCGAGTTATGAGTTATGAGTTATGAGCACTGAACTCCGAGCGCCGAGGAATTGCCGGGAGTTGATCAGTTGGCAGAAGGGTGTGCGTCATGGCAGACGGACCGACCGACTGACCGCCAAGTTTCCCAACGAGGAGAAGTTCGGGCTCGCTTCCCAGATGCGAATAGCCGCAGTTTCGATTCCCTCCAATCTCGCAGAGAGTCAGGCCCGGCGAACTTCAGGAATGGTTGTTCAGTTGATCGCTCATGCGAGAGGGTCCACCACCAAACTCGACACTCAATTGACGCTGAGCATTGAACTTAGAGTTTTGCACTGCGGTTGAGGCCGCCAAAGCCACCGGCCTGACCCACGGACTCCGCAAAATGCTCAACGCCCTCCGCCGCTCTGTCTCCAACTCATAACTCATAACTCATAACTTCCCATGTCCGACCTGAAATTCGCCCTCCGCCAATTGCTGAAGCACCCATTCACCAATGGCGTGATCCTGCTGACCGTCGCGCTCCTGATCGGCACCGTGAGCGTGTTGTACGCGTCAATGCGGGATAATCAATTGAAGCTGATGCCGTTTCCCGAACGCGAAAGGATGGTGAAGTTTTTCCGCATCGGCGAACGCCAGGTCGAGGCGGCGTTCCCCGCCTCGCTGGCGCTGGGCTATCGGGAAAATCTGTCGTTCCTGGACGAGGCCGGCACCATGGTGTGGGGCGACCCCATGACGCTGACCGACGTCGGCGAACCAACGGGGTATGCAGCGGTCGGCATTTCCGCGAGCCTGTTGCGCATGACGGGAGTGGTGCCGGCGCAGGGCCGGCTGTTCCACGAGACGGACGAACTGACCTCGGGCGCGGGCGCGGGTGGGGTTATCATTTCGGAACAACTGTGGCGCGAGAAGCTGGACGCCGACCCAGACATCATCGGCCGTGAACTGCGGCTCAACAACGAACTCCACACGGTGGTGGGCGTGTTGCCTGCGGCGATGCGTTCCACCTGGCTGGCCTTCAACACCGACCTTTGGTTGCCCGTGCGTTTTGTGCCCGAACATTCCGGACGTTGGCTGTGGCTGTTTGGCCGATTGAAGCCGGGCGTCTCCCGGTCACAGGCCCAGGCGGAACTGGACACACTCGCGCCCGTACTGGAACGGGAGTTCTCTTCTGCTTCCAACTCTGCGGAGCCCGGCCGGCAACCCTTCGCGTACCAGGGCGCACGGGTCGCGCCGCTGGACCGCCGACTCGACCAGGAACAGCATGGCATCCCGCCCGAGGCGATGATCATGTGGCTCTTCGCCGGGATCATCCTGGCAAGTGTGGTGGGCATTGCGTGTTTCAACATCACCCATCTCCTGCTCGTGCGGGTGCTCGCCCGGCAGCGTGAATTCGCCATCCGGCTTGCGCTCGGCGCGAATCGCTGGCGCGTGGTGCGGCAGGTCATGGGCGAATCCATCCTGGTCGCGCTGCTCGGCGGCGCGCTCGGACTCGCGGTGTCGTTCTGGTTTCACGATCTCCTGCGGTTGCAGCAAATCGACGCCAAAATGGACTGGCGCTTGTACGCCCTCGCGGCGGGAGGTTCGGTGCTGCTCGGATCACTGATCGCGCTGCTGCCCGCGCTGCAATCCTCCCGCGCCAACCTGACGGACGCCTTGAAGGAGGGCGGACAGATGGTCAGCGGCCGGCGACGACATCGCTTTCGCAACTTCCTGGTCGCTTCCGAGGTGACGATGGCGTTGATCCTGTGCGTGGTCGCCGGGTCGTTGCTGCGCGTGTATCTCAATGTGCGCAACACCGACCTCGGAATACAACCCGCGCACCTGCTCGCCGTCAGCGTGGACTTGCGGAACGATTCGCATCCCGAACCGGAGGATCGCAACGCCTATGCGGACCAGGCGCTGCGCGCGCTCGGGGAGCTGCCGGGCGTTGAACTGGCCGCCGTTTCCCGGAGCGGGGTGCTCTCCGCCTGGGCGCATCAAATGGAGTTCACGCTGCCCGCGACGGCGGACGGGGTGGAACACCGCCTGACCGCCGCGACCCTGTACACCAGCCAGGGGGCGGCCGCCCTGGAGGGGATGCGGTTGCTCGCCGGTCGCGACTTGTCGGCGGACTCGCGGCAGGCCGCCCGCGAGGCGCTGGTGAACGAATCGTTCGCCCGGGACTATTTTCAGGGCGGCGATCCCTTGGACCGGCAGTTGAGCATTCCCGGGAGCACGAACCGCGCGGTCATCGTCGGCGTGGTCGGGGATCGCCATCCGCTGACAAATCATCAGCGGGTTGGCCCGGAAGTAATCTGCGGGCATCGTGCCACCGCCCTGCCCAGTCCGTTCACCTTCCTGGTGCGCACGCGGGCTGAGGCACGCACGATGGCCGGACCTGTTCGCGAAGTATTGCGCCGGATCGACGCACGCCAGCCTGTGGCGCAGGCGGTGTTCATCAAGGATCTGATCGACCAACGCCAGGGGGAGGTCTGGCAGCGCGTGTCTGTCCTCGGAAGCATTTCCGGAGTGGGGTTATTGATTGCGCTGCTGGGCGTTCACGGCGTGGTGGCGTTCTCCGCGATCGAGCGCACCCGCGAAGTTGGGGTGCGCCTCGCAGTGGGTGCGACCCGGGCCCAGGTATTGCGCCTGATCATGTGGCAGGGCGGCCGGTTGCTGATCCTCGGTGCCGTGCCGGGGCTCCTCATCGGGACCGCCATCATGTCCGCACTCCCAAAGCGCGGCCGGGCGAAAGCCCTGAACGCGCTGGATCCCTGGACACTGCTGGGAGTGATCTTGGTGGTCGGCCTCGTGGGCCTATTGGCGTGCCTGCTGCCCGCGAGAAGGGCAGTCAGCCTCAATCCCATGGAAGCGCTGCGAACCGAGTAACGAAATGAACATCCCGCCCCGAGACAGGGGACAGGACAACTATTCGCCCCGAGCCAAGGGACAGGACAGCTATTGGTGCGCGTATTGGAGTCCGTCTGGCACTTTCAGAGGAAACGAACGGGACGAGCGACCGATGGGGCTTCTCGGCTCAGGGGCGAACTGGAATCACATTCTCCCGAATTTCTGGCGGACCCAAGGCGGCAGGCGGCAGCCCGGCTGGAGTGCTTGAGCCATCTCGAGAGTCAGCTCACCCTGCGACTTGATGGGGTATTCAGTCCGCACCCGATCCCCCCCTCAGCCAAAGACCTGCTTTCGCAGATCCCGCAGCACGCACTGGTCGCCGGGCAGACCCGATCATCGGCCGGGCGCCGTCGCGGCGCCGGTGGCCCCAGCGCCCCTGCAGGGCGTGGAACACCCCGTCCACATACTCCCGCGTTCCCAGCACCGCCCCGTCGGCGAAGTACCGCACCCGCAGTTGCAGGTACTCCGGCAACGAAACCTTTCCCCGCGCCGCCAACACCGCCAACACCGCCAGCACCGCCTCCCGCGAAAATCCCTTCCGCGCCGATCCACCGTCCGGAGCTGTTCCTTCCCGCTCCTCCCCCTGTCCGAAGAGCCACATCCGGTACGTCGCCAACGCCTGCCCGGGTTCTTGCGCGACCTCCCGCCGTCGTTGGGCCATCGCCAATACCGCGGCCAGAGCTTCACGGGCCGTGGCATTCCCGGCGGCCGCCGCCCCGTACCCGCACCAGCGACAGTCCTTGGGATCCTCCACCAATCCGGCCCGCACCGGATTGAGATCAATGTATGCCGCTTCACCACCCGCGACAGGCAGTGATCATGGGCCACCGGAAATGAGGCGGGAGCCTTCAGACGACGCTGGCGCATGAAGACAGCATCCAAGGCTCCATCAGCCACCCGTCATCGCCTGATCTACGGATCGTTGTCCTGTCCCTGCTGGTTTCTTGTCCCTCCGCTACTTGGGCGCGCATCCATTGCTGCGGGGACGCCGGCGGACATCCACTGACAATCAACGAAGATCAGCCCGTGGTCAGTTCGCCAAACGAGGCGTCGTAGAGGGTCTGACAGCGGGTGCACTGCGCCTCGTCAAGATCCAGCTCCGGGGTCCAGGAATAGAGGGCGCCACAGGACGGGCACTTGAGCTGATAGCGCCGCGAAGACGGGGGCGGGAGCACATCCGTGAGTTCGGGGGGCCACGCCAGATCATCCAGCACGAATTCGCTGAGCGCGCGGGCGTTCGGAGGAGGTCCCGCCACCAGACGTGACGCCTGGGCGGCGATGAGATGCTCAAAGCAGTTGCGCACCAGACGGGCGTTCCCGAACCGGCCATCGCGCTGGTGATGATACGCGTGGAACAGGGCGATGAGCCGCTCCTTCAACGTCGGGGCCAGGCGGAGGTCGTGGCGGCGGCACATCAGGGCCAGGATGCGACAGAGCTCATGCGGACTGTAGTCTGGAAACGAGATGATGCGGTTGAAGCGGGAGCGCAAACCCGGATTCGAATTGATGAAACTCTCCATCTCCGCTGGATAGCCAGCCACGACGACGACGAGTCGGTCCCGATGGTCCTCCATCCGCTTGAGCAGCGTGGCGATCACCTCCTGACCATAATCCTCCCCCTCGCGCGCCAGAGTAAAGGCTTCGTCAATGAACAGGAGTCCATCGAGTGCCGAATCAATGACCGCGTGGGTCTTGGGCGCTGTTTGCCCGACGTATTCCCCCACCAGCGCGGCGCGGTCGCATTCCACCAGATGGCCTTTGCGCAGGACGCCCAGCGCCTTGTAGATGCGGGCCAACAACCGCGCGACCGTCGTCTTGCCGGTGCCGGGATTGCCGATGAAGACCACATGATAACTGGTGGCAAGGGTCGGGAGTCCCTGGGCGACACGAAGTTGTTGTAGTCGGGCGATGTTGGCCACGTCGCGGACCTTGGCCTTCACGGCTTGGATGCCGACGAGCCCATCAAGTTCACCCAAGACTTCAGCGATGCCCTCCTCGGTCAGCTCCGCGCGACTGTGGACCTGTGCGCCATATTCCTCGACCGATCGGGTGGTCTGATGGATGAGATACTGGAGGAAGCGGTCCTCCCGCGCGGCCAGATGTCCATCGAGTCCTGCCAGGGCGTCGCAGGCCTCGCGCATCAGGTAGTGGCAGAATTGCATGACCAGCGGAGGCAATCCGATTTTCATCGCCTGCCGGGTCATTTCCGCGAAGAGCCGTTCGGGCCCTTCCCGAACCCCGGCGGCCACCGCTTCGTGCAGCTGGCGGAGCCGGTCGTGAGCGGAATTCACGTGCTCGCTGATCACGTCCCGAACCCGCAAGGTGCGGTCGGGCACCAACCCGGAATTGAGTGCCCGAAAGCGGTCGGCGTGAGGGAGGCGGAAGTAGCCAATGAAGCCCGAAGCCATCTCGTCCGGGCGCGCGTGGTGCAGGCAGGCCACCCAGAACTGCGCCGACGCATCGGCCACGAGTGACATTTGGTCCGCAGGGAACAGCACGGACCAGGTGGCTCCCACGATTCGGCGAAAAGCCTGGGTGAAACTCTCCAGCACGTCCACCGTGCCTTGTGGCCCCTGTTCGTAGGAAACCTGGGGCGGTGTGAGCACTTCCAGACATTCGGCGACCAACCGGAAGGCGAACAGCGCCCGGGCGAGGCGATCCACGCTGAGTTCGTGACAACCCGTCACAGTCGAGACTTCCGGCAAGACCCGCCTCAGGTCGGAAAAGCACTTCCCGAATTCGCGATGGGCGTCCCGCAAACGGCGGGTGGCATCAGGACTGGCGCCGGACTCGTGGAATTCCTGCACGACTTCCTCCCAGGGCCGCTGATTCAACTGGGCCACTTCCAGAGGGGAGGTGGGTGCTGGGGATCCCGCCACGCTCAATCTGGTCAGGCGGACCAGCACCGCGGTGGGAAGGAGCGGGTGTTGCGTCTGGTCCGCGAAGACACGCGTGAAGGGCATGCGACCGGCGGAGTGTCGCAACGGTCCGGCCCTCCTCGCCAAGAGAATTCCGTCGGATTTCGGACCCCAATGATCTGGCACACTGTGGTGATGGACTCCGCAGCATCTGAAACGGTGGTGCCGACCGACGCACTTCGCCCCGCCTCGTCCACCGCCCTCGGCGAGACGGGCAAGGGACAGGACAGCTATTAGCGAGCCGGGTGGAGTCTGTCCTTCATTTCCCGCGGAAGCGATCTGAACAAGCCCCCGACCGGGCGGCCCAAACCAGAGGCGAACTGGAGTCGCCAGAGCCACCGACAGGTGTCCTGTCCCTGGTGGTCCCGACAATTTGACTGTCGCGAGGCGTAACGCGGAGGTGATCGCTGCCGCACAGAAGTTGATCCTGCTCGATCCCGAATCCCGCGCGCGCCAACGAAATCCGGGCTGGGCGTTATTTCTCGCCGGTCAATCTGACGATGGGCTGAAGGTATTGAGCACCGCGACCTGGACGATGTGGGTGACGCCGTGCGGATCGTGGACCGCGGCCAGGTTCCGGCAGCCGATGAAGACGCGGCCAGAAACTCCTGTCCCTGCCCAACCTCGTCGGGGGACCATCGGTCATGCCGATCGCTTCCGGTCGCCTCAATACCCCCACCTTTGCGTCCTTGTGCTCCGGTGTCGTGCTGTTGGCAGCGATCGGCGGGTCGGGCGGTTGCGCGATCCCCATTGGCGCGGAAAAGGTTTCTCCACGTCAGAGCTTCCGTGAGGAGACCCGGACGGCACTGGGCAGTCCCGAACTCAGCAATGAGACACGGGAAGTCCTGGGCCGGTTTGGCCTGCATCGTCAGTACACCCGGGCCCCGGAAGAAACGCTGCTCGCGCTGCATCAGCGGGCGCTGCTGGACGACCGCCGCGACCTGCTGAGTGCGCTCGCCGAACTGAACTACGCCCAGGCGGAGCAGTCCGCCCGCAGTCCCCGGCCCTGGGTGCCGCGACAGGCCCGGGATTACTACTTGTCCGCTGCGATTTACGCCCACCTGTATCTGGTGAGCGCCAGTCGGGAAAAGCCGCCCAGTCCGTTCGACCCGCGATTCCGGATGGCGTGCGAGGTGTACAACCGGGGCCTCGCGGAAGGTCTCTCCCCGGCGGGCGAAACCAATCCGGTGGTGGTCTTGGAGGCCGGTGCTCGGACGCTGCCGGTCGGCCCGATTTCGCTGGATGTTCAGCCATCCCCGGACCTGCCGGTCCGGGCGGACGAGATCGAGCAGTTGCTGGCAGCCGATCGGTTCCGCGTGCGGGGTCTGACCGTCCGCAACCGCGAGCCCGGCCTTGGCGCGCCGTTGATCGCCATCACGCCGAACACTGACGTGCCGGACCTGGAGCGCCGGATCCCGTTGACCCTGTTCCTCCGGGTGCACGGCGACACGAAAGAGTGGAGCGAGGGCAGGCTCCAGGGGGTGCTCGAACTGCACTCAGGCTTTGATGGGCCCACGGTGGACGTGGATGGCCGGACGGTGCCCCTGCAAACGGACACCACCGCGCCGCTGGCGCACCTGCTGACCGATCGTTTCGTCTGGCGGGTGGGGCGGATGCAGTTTTTTTCATCCCAACAGCGGGTGCCCAATGGCATCCATCCCGTCCTGCCGTATCGGCCGGGTCGGATTCCCGTGGTGTTCGTTCACGGCACCTTCAGCAGCCCCGTCTGGTGGGCGGAGATGTGGAACACACTGGCGGCGGATCCCGTGCTGGCGCGTCGGTGCCAGTTCTGGAACTACGTGTACAACACGGGGAATCCCCTGACCCTGTCCGCGGCCGCGTTTCGCGAGTCGCTGAGGGCCGCCGTGCAGGACTTGGATCCGGAAGGTCGGGATCCCATCGTCCGCGAAATGGTGGTGGTGGGGCACAGCCAGGGCGGCCTGCTGGCCAAGCTGGCCGTGGTGGACCCCGGCGATGCTTTATGGCGCTCGGTCACCAGCCGCGCGTTGGACGCGTTTGAGCTGACGGAGGCCCAGCGGGCCGGTGTGGCGCGGAATTTCTTCTTCGAGCCGGTTCCCTACGTCCGCCGGGTGGTGTTTGTGGCAACGCCCCATCGGGGAAGCTACCGCGCCAGTGCCTTTGCGCGCCGGTTGGCGGCCCGCTTCATGCGGCTTCCCGGAGAACTCGCCGAGTTGATCCAAGGCCTGGGGGACGACCGGGAGCATGTCCAATTCCCTCCGGGAGTGCGCAACCGGGTTCCCACAAGTCTGGACAGCATGGCCCCCGACAACCCGCTGCTGCTCGCCCTTGCCGACCTGACCCCGGTCCCCGGGGTGAAGGCCCACTCGATCATCGCCGTTCGCGGCACGGGTGATCCGGAGTCGGGATCGGACGGCGTCGTGAGCTTTCAAAGTGCCCGGGTGGATTTCGCGGAATCGGAACTCGTGATCCGCAGCGGCCACAGTGTCCAAGGGACGCCCGAGGCCATTGAGGAGGTGCGTCGCGTTCTCTTGGAACAGGTGGCCCAGGTGTTCGGTCCGGAAGGCACCCGGGCGGCGCCTCCGGCGGCAGAAAAGTGATCTGCGGCAGCCTGACCCGTGCCGGCCCGGGCAGGACCCGACCCTAGGGCACAGCGTGGCGGGCAAGGTGAGGCACGGAGAGGATCGGGGACGCTGCGCATTCACGGGCGCTTCAACGGCCGCATGGCCGTGTGCCGTCCGGAGTTGTGCCTGGTTGGGGTGGCGGGTGAGATCCGGGGATGGAACGCCGCCGGGAACCGGCGATTCCGGCCCCTGCTGCCCGGTCCAATCCCGAAATGGGACTTGGAAACCCGGCAAGCTCGTCGCTAAGTCTGGGGCAGTGAGCTCAGCTGAATGGCAATTCTCTGTCACCCGCGGAGCGTCGGCGAAACCGTTTTCGAACAGTCCGATTTGTTGGAATCTTGGATTGTGTCTGGGCCTCCTCGTCCTTACCGGCTGCACTGTTGCCAAACCCGACTTGGACCGCATCTCGCAGGATGCAGAAAGGGCGGTCCTGCTCCATTTGCACCACTTCCTCAGCGAGGAAATGCTCGGCGGGCATCCGGTCCTTTTGCTCGGTACAGAAATGCTGGCGTCAGAACACGATCGTTCCGGGATGAACCGCTTGACCCTTTTTCGTGAAGGGTTGGCTGGTGACCGAAGGTTCAACGTCATCATCGAAGTCATGCACCCGGACCGGTACGCGTCACAACGGTCCGGCCGGGAGTTCGCGGAAATGCCTTCGGACGCGCAGCTTCCCGAGGTGCTGGGCATTCGATTTCACCCGCTCCATCCCGATTTTCACATAAAAGTGGTGGTCGCTCACGCCGCACTGCCGAAGGGATCCGGCCGCGAATGGTTCAACCGCCTTCTTAGAAAGTTTGGCCTTTAGCGTCCTGTCCGGGTGCGCCTTTTCGCGGCGCACCCGGACAGGTCTTCGCAGCAGCCGCGGTTCCCAGCCGCTGCATCCTATTTCCTGCCATCGAAGCCGAAAGCGCGGTGCGGCACTTGCGCTGAAAGCACGTACATCACCGCGACAAAAATGGAGCCGACGAGGATCACCGCGATGGCCGCCCCGGCACCTGGGTCGCCCCAAGCCACCGCGGCGGCGCGCCCGGCGGGCACCGCCGCAGCAGCCACCAGGACGGCCACCAGGGCAAATTCAATGAAGGAGCTGGGCGGTCGGCGCAGGAGCACGCAGCGTTGCTCGTGCGCCTCCCAACCGCGCCAGGCCGTCACGAGGGCCAGCCACGGGAGCACCACCCAGGCGGCGGTTCGCATGCACGCCCACAGCACCTGGCTGACTCCTGTCCCGGTGCCTGCGTCGAAGCCAATCGTACCCGCGGCCCATGCCATCAGGGCCCGCCCGGCATGGACGAACGGGTCCGCCTCGAGCCAGATCAACCCGATGCCGCCGAGCAGCGTGATGGCGCGCAACAGCACCAGGGCCTGGACGCGGTGGGTTCGTCTGCGGGTGGCGCGCGCGAGCAGATCCGAATCGCTCGCGAGCAAGCGGTCAACCGGCACGCCCAGCGCAGCGGCGATGCGCAGGCCGAGCGGCAGTACGACCTGCTCCGTGTTGCGCCAGTACGCGGTATGGTCACTGACCCAGGAGGCCTGGTTGTTGACGGGTTGCGACGGCAGTTCGCCGTGCCGCGCGGTGGTCTGGTCGAACAGTGGGCCGTGCGGCACCGGGTCATGGGTCGCGTAGATCTCGCTCAGTCGCACACCGAGTGTCTGCCACGACTGGAACCAGGCGGCGGTCGCCCCGACGCGCAGGATGAGCACCAGCCGAACGATCCCATACAGGTAGAAGCCGACCGCGAGCAGGGTGACGATGACATTGCCCCATGACAGTCCGTTCTCCTGGATCGCGGTGATCTGCGACCAAAGCACGAACGGCATGGTGGCGACCATCCAGCCGGCGGTCACGATCGTGTCGTCCCGCTCCGCCGAGCGCAGGACTTCCAGTTTGCGCAGACCGGAGCCGATCCAGGTGACCTCCCGCAGCTCCGCGGGCAGGCTGGAGGTCAGCGCCAGATAGCTCACCGCGCAGCCCTGGGAGTGCGCCACCAACAACACCGTGTCGCAGCGATCGCAGAGCCACTCCAAATTGCGCGTGCAGCGCCCGACAATCATCGCTCTCGAGACCGGACTTGCCACCAGGAGGTAGCTGTCCCCAAGCGCTCCAACCATGGACGACTGAAGGCTGCGGGCCAGGTCGCGTACGGCGCTGATCGGCACCAACGCGAGCAGGGCGATCGCCATCAACAGGCCCTGGATGGGTAGGGTGAGTGGCACCGCGATCAGCAGAGCAACAAGCGCCAGCAGCGCCGCCGCGGCATGCCAGGCGCGACGCAGCCGTCCGACCGGCGCATCGGCGGCCTGTGAGAAGTGCCGACGGACGATGTCGCCGAAGTGCATGCCGACGGCCAGCGGCAGCACGCGGAAGGTCCAGCCCGTCAGCGCCCACGGACCGGCCGGCACAAAGCTGCGCGCCCACCAGCATTCGGCCAGCAACGCCGTGCCCTCATGCACGTCGTAGTGTTCACCGACGGTGTGCAGGTGCAGCACGGAGTGCGGAGGTCCATCGGCGTCCTCGGGTGCGACCGCGTCGCTGAGCGTGGCCCCGCCCGACCAGAACGGACCCGCCAGGACCGCTGCCTTCTGAGCTGCGGAAAGCCGGGCGGTACTCCACTCCCCTGACCATGCCATCTCGAGCGCCTGCTCGCGGATCCGTGCAGACGTCGCCAACGAGCCGATGCGGTCCGGCATGGCGGCGGCCCAAGCCTGCGCGGCATCCGTTCCGACCGCTTCGGCGCGGCAGCGGGCGGCACCATGGAGCCACAGATCCAGACTCTTCACGACCGGATCCACGACGGCGCGCAGGGTCTCCCCGCGGAGTTGTTCGCCAATCCCGTGGACGAACAACACCCCGAGCCGATGCAGCTTGGCGGCCGGGGTGGCGTTCGGATTGGTTGGGGTCATAAGTTCGATTTCACCGCCGGCTGCGCGCTTCGATGCGGAAGAACCGCGCGGCTCCCGGAGCATCCGGATTCACCAGGTAAGGCCGGGGCCATTCTGCTGCGTATTCGAAGTGGATCTGCTCCCAGTCCGGCGCTTCCAGGGTGTCGGACTGCCAGACGGTATAGGTCACATGCGGAATCTCTGGAAATCGGATGGCGACTCCTCCGTCGCGGGCTTCCAGGCGTGCATCCAGATGCACCCAGGTCAGCGTGCCGTCCGCTGTATTGAACCGGTGCAGGTCGGGTCCTGCGGCGAAGACGAAGCCTGCGGCGGGTGCCGAGAGGCATGCCAGGTCCGCATTCACTGGCACCTCCCCGAGATCGCCCAAGACCTCCAGAGCCCCACCCGATGGGCGGATCCGAAACAGACACCGCCGCGTGCGGAGTTCCTCGGCCGGGGCCACCACGTTGCATCCAACTCCGTACACCCACCCGTCGGGTCCGCTGACCACACTGCTGACCCCGAGATCGAAGTTCACCTGCGACCGGCCGAACTGGACCACGGCACCCCGATGGATTGCGACGGCACCGGTTGCGGGCAAGTCGAAGCCGGTCCCGTTTATGACGGGAAGCCAGCGGGGTTCGGGTGGCAGCCCAAGGGGAACCGGCTCATTCATCCGCCGGTCGAACTCAATCTCGCGAATTTCCCGCGGATCGTCGGGAAGGCGAAGCCATCCGTAGCGGACCTCACCGGGAGCCGACGTGATTGCCACACCCAGGAGGGGCAGGGCGCGGCCGTCCGAGAATGGTGCCGCCGGGAGCGGGCTGAAGAACGGCTGGGCCGGAAGGATCCAAAGTCCTCCCCGAGGCGGCAATACGACCGGTGCGCCGAGGGGGGCCGGTTCCGTGGTCGCGGGACCCAGGAGCGTCACGCCGGGCTCTGCATAGAGATACCCTCCCGCGCTGAAACATTGACGAAGCTCTCCGAACGGCCAGGGATATCGCCGCTCCGTGATCACATCGGTGACGCCATTCGCGTCCAGATCGTGGAAGGTGATCGAACGGCCGCATGGCTCCTGAGCGTGGGCGCCCACACCGGTTGCCAGGCATCCGGAAACCAGCATCCACAGCCGCCACCCATTCCCGGGTCGCACCATTCGACGGGCACTTGATTCCGGGTGTTTGGGGATCACGGGATGCACTAGTGGAACGTTCCGCCGTTTCACTAAGATTTACAATCTTAATCGATGGGAGCGTGCGGTTTTTCAAGCCAGGGAAGTTCCGGAGTGGCTTCTTGGATCCCTTCGGGTGGGTCGTTGCCCAGGGAAATCACTCTTCGAACTTGAGCGTCCGGGCGTCGGACTCCCCGCCGGTGCGCACGGCCAGGGGACCGTACAGTTCCGGGCGGCGGGCCCGGAGCCACAGCCGGCCGGTGGCCTGCTCCAGCAACCGGCGGTCGAGGGTGGCGACGGCCATGGCGTCGGCGGCCTCGGACGTCTCCGCGAGAATCCGGCCATAGGGATCGAGGATCATGGCGTTCCCGGTGCGGATCTCGTCGTCATCCACCCCCACGCCATTGCTGAAGACGAGGAACAGTCCGTTGTCGTGGGCGCGTGAGGGCAGCCAGCGCATCAACCAGCCGCGCCCCTTGTCGCCAAGAAACTCGCGCCGGATCGTCCCGGGATCTTCATGGCGCCGATCCCAGGCCTGCCGGTCCACCAGTCCCATCAGGTTCGGGTTGCGGCTCCGAACCCCACCGGTCTGATGCGGGGCGATCAGGACGTCGGCGCCCTGGAGTGCGGCCAGCCGGACGTTCTCGACGAGGTTGCAGTCGTAGCAGATCAGGATGGCGGCGCGGAACCCTCCGGGAAGATCGAACACGCGAATCGCATCGCCGCTGCGGATGAGCGGGTGCTCGAACGCGTGGAGTTTCCGGTGCCGGTTCCAGTGCCCGTCGGGACCGGCAACCACGTAGCTGTTGTAGAAGACGCCATCGTCCGCGGCCTCAATCCAACCGGCCCCGATGTGGATGCCATGACGGCGGGCGAGCTCCAGGAGCCGCCCGGCGCTGGGGCCGTCCGGAATGCGTTCGGCCAGCGCCGCGAGCGCTTCGGATGGAAGTCGTCGCAGGAACCAGTAGCCGCTGACGCAGCACTCGGGGAAGACCACCAGGCGGACGCCGGATTTGGCGGCCCGATCCGTCCAATGCTCGATGATCTCGAAATTGGCCTCCTTGTCGCCCGCCCGGGACTCCATCTGGACGGAGGCCACGGGCAGTGTATCGGAGGGCGTGAGGCGGGGCGGCGTGGTCATCCTCGGATACGTTCAACCTGGATCCGGCGTCCCAGTTCCCGCCGGGCGGCAGGCACTTTCCCCGGCTTCAATTTGCAAATCCGCGGCGCAAGGCGTCACGGCGGGGAGCCGGCTATTGCGGCGTTGATGACGCCTTCACCCCGCGCAAGTGCTCGTCGAACCAGTCGGCGAACAGCCCGATGTCCTTGTCCATCCCCGGCCATCCGTGGTCCGCGCCCTCGCGCCGCACCAAGGTCACGGGGGCGGTGACGCCGGCCTCCCGGCACTTTTTCACGAACTGTTCCGCCTGATAGATGGGCACCAGACGGTCGGCGTCGCCATGGATGATGAGCGTGGGTGGGACCGATGCGGTGACGAATTCGATCGGCGAGATTTCACGTCCGTAGGCATCGCGGCTTTCGGCGGTCTCGCTGCGGGGGCCGAACGCGGGTTTGAAGTCCTTCAACACGCCGACCCCGACGGCATCGTCCCCCGGTTCCCTCCAGTTCCTGAAATCCACGGGGGGAAAGAAGCAGGCCACCGCCTGGACGGCGCTCGATTCCCGGTCGAGCGGATCCCTGGCGTCGGGGGTGCCCGGACCGCCCTGGGTGCCCAGGGTGAGTGCGAGGTGTCCGCCCGCACTCGCGCCAAACACGCCGAGGCGATCGGGGCGCACGCCGTGCTCGGCGGCATGTCGTCGGACAAATCGCACCGCCTGCAGCACATCGGAGGTGATCTCGGGGATGATGAAGCGCGGCTGGGATCCGTGGACCACCGCGAACACGGTGTATCCCCGCTCGAGGAGCGGTGTCAGCAGCCCGCCCTTCAGCGCGCCGTCAATGGCCTCGTGACTGGAAAAAAATCCCCCGGACACCATGAACAGCAGTCCGTAGCCGTTGGGGTTTTCCGGACGCACCACGTCGAGGGTCAGGGCGGTGCCAAATTTGCGTCCGTAGATCAACTCCGTGCGGGTCACCGGCGGGGGTTCCGCCGCCTGAAGGAACGGGGGCAGCGAAACGGCCAGCAGCAGACAAAAGATGGGGAGTTTCATGGCGGAGGTCATTCGGTGAAGTCGGTGTCCGCGGTCTTCAGATCGAGGGGCTGGATCCAGATGTTGCGGTAGCGGACGTCGTGGCCTTCGTCCTGAAGTTTCAGACCCTGCGGGGAATCGGTGATGCCCTTGCCGCCGTCGTTGCCTCCATCCACGCCGGAATTGGGCCCGCCCCAGACCTGGCTGATCGTCTGGTTCAGATGCACCTTTTGTCCGTTGAAGTACATCGTCACCAGCGGCTTCTCCACCAGCTTCCCGTCCCGAAAGCGGGCGGCCCGGAACGTGATGTCATACGCGTTCCATTGGCCGGTGCCGTTGTAGGCGTGATAGGGCGATTCCGTCTCATTGATCACCGCACCCATGCCGTGGGAGGTCTTGTCACCGTCGAGCACCTGGATTTCGTAGCGGTTCTGCAGGTACACCCCGCTGTTGCCCCCCGGCTTGGCCACGAGGAATTCGATGTGCAGGCGGAAGTCCCGGAAGGGGGTCTTGGTCACAATGTCCGCCGCGCCATAACGGCCGCCGGCGGCTGCCGGGTCATCCGTCTTCATCACCGTGCCGCCGTCCACGGGGTCCTCCACGATCTTCCATTGGATTGGGAGCGACGACTTGAACCCGGGTCCTTCCCAATAGGTCCATTTGTCGTCGAGCATGCGGCGCGTGCCGTCGAACAACACCTCGGCTCCGGGCGGCGGCGAAGCGCCGACACCGATGGTGGAGGCGGCGTCGAGGCGCGGAGCGGTGGCCAGCAGGGTGCAGAGGATCCCGCCGAGGATCATGGCCGTGAAAAGTGGGCAATTCATGGAAGGGGTGTCAGGCTAGTCAGGCTGCAGGAGCCCCACAAGCGCGGACGGCTCGCCGGAGGCTCGTACCGTGGGTGGGGACCCGGTGTGCGACCCGGTGGGGTGAGGCTCCTGCCGAACCGTGCGGACAACTGCGAGTTGGGCCTGTGGTGACTCCACAGGCGAACGGCTCGCCGGAGGCGCGTACCGGGGCGGAGGACCCGTTTGGGTGACTTGGTGGGGTGAGGCTCCTGCCGAACCGTGCGCGCCAGCCAGCGATCTGGGCCTGTGACGACTCCACACGCGAACGGCTCGCCGGAGGCTCGCCCTACCGGGGCGGAGGACCCGCTTGGGTGACTTGGTGGGGTGAAGCTCCTGCCGAACCGTGCGCGCCGGCCAGCGATCTGGGCCTGTGGCGACTCCACAGGCGGACGGCTCGCCGGAGGCTCGCCCTACCGGGGCGGAGGACCCGCTTGGGTGACTTGGTGGGGTGAGGCTCCTGCCGAACCGTGCGCGCCAGCCAGCGAGCTGGGCCCGTGGCGACTCCACAGGCGAACGGCTCGCCGGAGGCTCGCCCTACCGGGGCGGAGGACCCGTTTGGGTGACTTGGTGGGGTGAGGCTCCTGCCGAACCGTGCGGGCGGGGCCGGCGCTTTTCCAGTCAGGTGCGCCGACGCCCGGGCCGTCCGGCCGGGCGCTTGCCGACCATCGGCCGCAGGTAGCGTCCGGTATGCGACTCCCGGACCGCGGCCACCGCCTCCGGGGTGCCTTCGGCCACCAGCCGGCCGCCTCCCCCTCCCCCTTCCGGACCGAGATCCAGCACCCAGTCGGCCTCGGCGATGAGGTCCAGGTTGTGCTCGATCACGATCACCGTATGGCCGGCATCCACCAACCGTTGCAGGACGGCGACCAACCGCTGCACATCCTGGAGGTGCAGCCCAATGGTGGGTTCCTCCAGGATGAAGAGGTCGCGGCGTCGGCGTCCGCGCGGGACGGCTGCTGCGTCCGCCGCGGGTTCGCCGGGGGACGGACGCAGCCCGCCGAGCAGATGGCTGACGAGCTTGATGCGCTGGGCCTCGCCCCCGCTGAGCGTGGGGCTGGTCTGGCCCAAGCGCAGGTAGTCCAACCCGGTGTCCCGCAGCGCCTCGAGCGGACGCCGCAGCTTCGAATGGGCGGCGAAAAACTCGAGCGCCTCGGCGACGCTCAGGTCCAGCACGTCGGCAACCGTCTTGCCGTTCCACCGGACGTCCAGGGTCTCGAGATTGAACCGGGCCCCACCGCAGCGCTCGCAGCGCACCCGGGCCGTCGGCAGGAAGTTCATCTCCAGTTCCCGCACCCCCTTGCCCTCGCAGTCCGGACACCGGCCCTGCACGGCATTGAAACTGAAGCGGCCGGGTCCGTAACCCCTAAGGCGGGCCTCGGCAGAGCCGGCGAAGAGCTTCCGGATGTCGTCGAACAGGCCGACGTAGGTGGCCGGTGTGGACCGTGGGGTGCGACCGATGGGCGACTGGTCCACCTCGTGGACCGCCGTGAGGAACTCGTGGCCGGCGACCCGGGGCTCCGTGGTCGTGCGCCCCGGGGTCCGACCCGACTGGAGTGCCGCGGCGACGGCGGGGAACAGGCACTCCTTGACGAGCGTGCTCTTTCCGGACCCGCTCACGCCCGTGACCACGATGAATCGCTCCAACGGAAACTGGACGGTCAGGTCCTTGAGGTTGTTGCGCGCGGCCCCGTGGATCGTGAGCCACTCGACGGTCGCCGGTGCGCCCTTGCGCCCTCGTGGGGAGGCCGGGACCGCCGTGGGGACCGGACGCCGCTGTCCCCGCGTCGGATAGGATTTCGATTCCAGCGCTTTCAGCGACTGTCCGGTCACGGAATCCGGATGCGCCAGCAGCTCGCCCAGGGTCCCGGCGGCCACGACCGTGCCACCGCGGACGCCTGCGCCCGGGCCGAGGTCCACGATGTAGTCGGCCCGGCGCATGGTCGCCTCGTCGTGCTCGACGACGACAAGCGAATTGCCCCGCGCCTGGAGCTGTCCGAGGGCCAGGAGCAACTGGTCGTTGTCACGGCTGTGGAGTCCGATGGTGGGTTCGTCGAGGACATACAGCACGCCGCTGAGGTTGGATCCGAGCTGGGCGGCGAGCCGGATGCGCTGCCCTTCGCCGCCGCTGAGCGTGGTGACGCCGCGGCCGAGCTGCAGGTAGCCCAGTCCGACGTCACGGAGGAACCGCAGCCGCTCGCGGATTTCCGGCAGAATGTCCCGCGCGATCTCCGCCGCTCGTCCGGTGGGACGGAACGCCGCGGTCCAGTCCGCCGCCTCATCCACGGTCTGGCGGGCGAGGTCCTCCGGGGTCAGGCCTCCGCCCCTGGCGGTCCTGGGGTCGGCGGGGCAGGGAGGCAGCCGGACGGCCCGGGCCTCGGGACGCAGGCGGGATCCTCCGCATTCCGGGCAGGATTCGCGCGCGCCCTCGGACCAGCGCCACCAGTTCTCCTCGACAGCGTCCCCGTTGGCGCCGCGCTCCACTTCGGGAATGTGAAACAGCTCACCGAATCCCTTGCAGCGCGGGCACCACCCTTGGGCGGAGTTGTAGCTGAAGTTCTTCGGATCGAGGACGGCGAAACTGCGGCGGCACCGCGGGCAGGCCCGCTCCGTCGAGAAGACGGTGAGACGTCCCTTGCGGTCCAGGGCCTGCAGGACTCCCTTGCCGACCTCCAGCGCCTGCTCGACGAGGCGCCGCCGGTCCGCGGCGCCGGCGGTCCCGCCCCCGCGTGCGAGCGTGCCGATCACCACCTCGATGTCGTGCTCCTTGAACCGGTCGAGGCGGAACGGCTGGTCCACCGCGTACCATTTGCCGTCGGCGCGGAGTTCGCTGAAGCCATGCTGGCGCGCCCAGTCGGCCACCTCGGAGTGGAACCCCTTGCGGTTGCGGACGACGGGTGCAAGGAGGGTGATCTCGCCACGGCCGGCGACTTCGGTCTCAAGCGTCGCGAGGACCTCGTCGCGGGTCTGTGCCGAGACCGGAATGCCGCAATCGGGGCAGTGCGGCGTGCCGATCCGGGCCAGAAGGAGGCGGTGAAAATGATGGATCTCGGTGACGGTCGCGACCGTGCTCTTCCCGCCGCCGCGCGTGGTGCTCTGCTCGATGCTGACCGTGGGTGGCAGTCCGCTGATCAGGTCCACATCCGGACGTCCCAACTGCTCGACAAACTGCCGGGCGTAGGCGCTCATCGAGTCGAGGAAACGGCGCTGTCCCTCGGCGAACAACAGGTCGAAGGCCAGCGTGCTCTTGCCGCTGCCGCTCACCCCGGTCACGACCACGAAACGACCCCTCGGGATGTCCACCGAGAGATTTCTGAGATTGTGTTCCCGGGCCCCCCGGATGGCGATGACGCCGGCCGGGGGCGACACCATGGCGGCATCCAGTTCCTTCAGCACGGACGGGACGTTGGGGTGACCGTGGCCGGGGCGCAACTGCGGGCGGGCGGATCAGATCCGCAGCAGAATCTTGCGGCGATACATCCACCAGAGGATGCCCCACAGCAGCGCCAGAACCGCGGCGCCGTGGAGGAACGGTTCGTAGGGGCGTCCGGCGAAGGCGAAGAAGTCCTGTCCCAGGTGGGTCTTCAGGTTGCGGGCGAGGAAGCCGTCAAAGAGGTGGGCCATGCAATAGGCGGCGATCGAATTCATGCCGATGACCCGCAGGGGAAACGACCAGCGTTGGATGCCGGCAACGTCCACGACGGCATAAAATGCGGCCAGCAGCAGGAAGCACCAGCCGCCGCTGTAGAGCACCCAGCTCGGGGTCCAGATGCGCTTGACCACCGGGCAGAGGCCGGTGACGCCCAGCAGCCATCCGCCCGCCAGTCCGGTGACGCCGGCGACGACCAGCCAGAGGAGCTTGTCGCGGACCGGACGGGAATCGCGGAGCACGGTGCCGGCGAGCAGTCCGAGGACCATCGTGCCGAGGGTGGGAATGAAGCTCAGCGTCGAGTAGCCGCCCCCGTTGTAGCGCCACGGTTGGGCGCGCGGAAACCAGTTCAGGATCACGCCATCGGCGGCCCAGGCGAAGTTGCTGTTCTTCTGCCAGTGCGCGGCAAACCCCGTGTGCCCGTGTTCCCGCAGCCACTCGGCGGAGACGCCGACGGCCTCGTAGTCGAAATCGGGCCGGACGGGATACAGGGCAAAGGCGAGCCAGTAGCCGGCCAGCAGGACGGAGAGGCCGGCCCAGTGCCATCGGCGTCCGGCGAAACCGAGGGCGAACAGGAACGGATAGCCCAGACCGATCTGCGACAGCGTGTCCTCGAAGGTCCAGTTCGTCTGGCTGGATCCCGTGGATCGCAAGGCGACGCCGAGCAACACCAGGATCAGCGAGCGGAGCAGGGCGTGGAGCCAGAGGTGGCCGGGCGTCTGGCCCCTGGCGAGGCGTGCCGCAATGGAGAACGGCAACGCGACCCCCACCAGGAAGGAGAACGAGGGTTGAATGAGGTCGTGCAGCACGCACCCGACCCACGCGACATGGTCCTGATGCCGGCACAGGAAATCCCAGAAGGCGCTGGGCGTTGCCGCCTGGCGCAGGTTGGCGGCGACCCGGCAGAGGTGCAGCACCTCGGCCATCATCAGGAACATCACCAATCCCCGGTAGGCATCGAGGGAGGCCAGACGTCCCGGCGCGGACGCGGGTGGCACGGGGTCGCTTTCGATGGTGTTTCCCACAAGCGTGGGCGGAGCGTGCGGGTCGCCGTCGGGACTGTCACTCCGGAAAGCGCGTGCGGAACGCGGGCGGGTCCGCCGGCTCCCGTCGGGCGCATCCCGACGTGAACTGTGGGTGTCGCCTCAACGGGAGGGGGCGAATGGGCGGATTGACGCTTGGGTATCAGCGCATCAGCGTATCAGGGAAATGAGAACGACCGTCACGCTGGACAACGATGTCTTTGAAGCCGCTCAGGCGATGGCCCGGGCGTCCGGCAAGCGACTGGGTGAAGTGTTGTCCCAACTGGCCCGCCGGGGGTTGCGCGCCCCGGCGGAGACCGGGAGGTGCATCGGGTTTCCGGTGTTCAAGGTTCCTCCCAATGCCGCCGTCATTCCCAGCAGCCGTGCCGGCGACCTGCTGGCAAACGACGCGCCATGAAGTCCACGTTGCTGGATACCAATGTGCTGCTGGCACTTGCCTGGCCCAACCACCAGCACCATGGCGCGGCCCACCGATGGTGCGCGCGCGAGTCGAGGCGCGGCTGGTCCACCTGCGCCTTCACTCAGCTTGGGTTTATCCGACTGTCCTCCAATCCGGCCTACACGCCGTGTGCGGTATTGCCCCGGGAAGCGGCGGCGGTGCTGGAGCAACTGACGAACCACCCGCAACACACGTTCCTAGGGTCGCCGGTCGCCGCGTCGCCTGGAATCTATGTCCACGCGCTGGGCCACCAGCAGGTCAACGACGCCTGGCTAGTGGCGGTTGTCCGCCAGTCCGGCGGATGCCTGGCAACTCTGGACACCCGCCTGCGCGTCCACGATGCCGCTAAGGGGCTCATATTGGTCCTCGACACCGGGGACGGCTGAGGTCCGGCCCTCGACGCGCAGGAACGCTTTTGGAGATGACGCTGGATTCCATGCCTGGAATCAGGCGCCGGGAGGCCCGGGATGCCGCTTTGACTCCCGGCGCGAATTTCAATCAAGTTCCGTTCCATCATGA
Organism: Verrucomicrobiia bacterium; assembly: GCA_019634635.1. Lineage (NCBI taxonomy): Bacteria > Pseudomonadati > Verrucomicrobiota > Verrucomicrobiia > Verrucomicrobiia bacterium. Next base: position 19,241 of record JAHCBB010000022.1, on the reverse strand, counting down.
AATCCCGCCTCCTCCATGTCGCGCTGGCGCTGGTGTGCGCCGCCGTCGGGTCCGTTGCAGCCGCGCCCATCGCACTGCATCCCGACAACCCGCACTACTTTCTCTGGCGGGGAAAGCCTGCGGTCCTCATCACCTCGGCCGAGCATTACGGGGCGGTGCTCAACCTGGACTTCGACTACCGCAGGTACCTCGACACCCTGGCCGCCGAGGGCATGATGATGACGCGCACGATGAGCGGCACGTACTGCGAACCGGACGGCGCGTTCAACATCACCCGCAACACCCTCGCACCGTTGCCGAACCGGTTCATCACCCCGTGGGCGCGCAGCGATCAACCGGGGTACGCCGGCGGCGGCAACCGGTTCGATCTCACCCGATGGGACGAGGCCTATTTCCGGCGGCTCAGGGATTTCATCGGCGACGCGGAGCAGAAGGGGATCGTCGTCGAGTTCACGTTCTTTTGCCCGATGTACGAGGACAAGCAATGGTCTCTCAGCCCGATGAACGCGAAGAACAACGTCAACGGCCTCGGCGCCATCGGTCGCAACGATGTCCATACGCTGGACAAGAACGGCGGCCTGCTGGCCGTGCAGGAGGCCCTCACGCGCAAGCTGGTCACCGAATTGAATGCGTTCGACAATGTCCTGCTGGAGATCTGCAACGAACCCTACTTCGGCGGCGTGACCCTGGAGTGGCAGCGCCGCATTGCGGACGTGATGGTCGAGACGGAGCGCGGTCTGCCCAGGAAGCACCTCATCACGCAGAACATCGCCAACAACCAGGCGAAGATCGAGAACCCGCATCCGGCCGTGTCGGTCTTCAACTTCCACTACGCCACGCCGCCGGACGCGGTCGCCATGAACTACCACCTCAACAAGGTCATCGGTGACAATGAGACCGGTTTTCGCGGAACGAACAATGCGCCTTATCGCACCGAGGCATGGGACTTCATCCTGGCCGGCGGCGGGCTCTACAACAACCTCGACTATTCGTTCGTCGCGGGCCACGAGGACGGCACGTATGTGTACCCGGCGACGCAGCCCGGCGGCGGCAATCCACAGTTCCGGCGCGAGATGCGAATTCTGCGCGACTTCATCCACGGCTTCGACTTCGTCCGCATGCAGCCCGACAACTCGGTGATCCGGGGCGGCGTGCCGGCCGGCGGCACGGCGCGCGCGCTGGTGGAGCCGGGCAGGGCCATCGCGATTTATGTGCGCAACGAAGGCTCCACCGGGCCGTGGTCCGCACGGTGGACCGGTTTCATCGAGGCACCGGCGGGCGGTGAGTTCGCCTTTCACACGTTCTCCAACGACGGCATCCGCCTCTGGGTCAATGGACAGAAGCTCATTGAGGACTGGACCGACCATGGCGAGAAGGAGGACACGGGGAACATCACGCTGGAGGCCGGCAAGCGATACGCCGTGAAGCTCGAGTACTTCTACAACGGCGGCCAGGGCGTGTCGAAGCTGTGGTGGACGCCCCCCGGCGGCACGAAGGAACCGGTGCCCGCGAATGCGTTCCGGCTTCCGGACCAGGACGCGTGGGGATTGCGTGGCGAATACTTTCGCGGCACCGACCTGAAGAACGCCTGGGCGACGCGCGACGATGGTACAATCAATTTCGCGTGGGGCGTGAAGCCGCCCCTCAGCGGCGGGGCGGAGGACGGCTCCACCGCATTGCAGGTCGCGCTGCCTGCGGGGCACTGGACCGGCGAATGGATGGATACCCGGACCGGCGCGGTGCGGGCCACCGTCGAGTTGAGCGGCGGCCAGACCTGCACGCTGGGCGCTCCCGCCTACGAGGAGGACATCGCGCTCAGGCTGCGGAAGAAGTAGAGATCGAATGCAATGGTTCCCATCACCCTCCGACACAGGCAGCTCGTTCGCGGGAGGGGCTGGGGCGTGCCGCGAGGACTTCCCCCGTTCCTCGCTGGCGCGTTGGACTGCGGTTGCCTGTGCCTGTCTGCTGACTTCCTCGATGGCCGATCCCGCCGTGCCGGACGCCGCTCCGCCGGAGGTGCCCCGGTGGATCCTCGTCGGGGTCGCCGGCACCGAATCGAGCAGCTTCTACAACGATGATGGTTCCCTGACGTACGTAAACCGCGCACGGGGCCGTCACGGCGAGATCGGGCCGTGGCAGATGACCCGCCGCGCCTTTCTGGAGGTCCGGCGCCCCGGGGAGGTTTTTGAGAAAATGGGTGCCGACATCGCGTTTGCCGAGGCCATGGTCATCCGGCGATTCCAATGGTTGCAGGAGCGTACCAAGGACTGGGATGAAGCCGTTCGCGCCTATAATGCCGGTGTGTCCGGAGCCCGGCGCGGGCTCGGCCGCGATTACCTGAGGGACGTCAAGCGCTGGGTCCGTCGCATTGAACCGGAGCTGCTTCCCTGAACCGCGACAAATCGGATGGGATGCCGGGGAATCACCGCGTCTGGATTGCGACAGTGGGACGCTCAGGTTGGCGGGGCGTGCGGGATTGGGGCGGCACCTCCTGCCCCTGCGCGCCGCAAAGAAAAAGGGCCGATGACGGGAGCCCGTCATCGGCCCGTTGTGGGGGATCGTGAAGTCCGATGGATCAGGGTCCGCCAATTACGCGGAAGTACGATTCGTCACCGGCGGTCTGGGTGGAGTAGGACCGGACCTCCAGGTTGGTGGCGGCGTCCTGCCAGGTTCCACTGAGTGGGGAACGGCGCTGGACGGTGAACGGGGGATTTCCGCCGGACCAGGTGAACGTGAGGCTGCCGTCGGCAACCTGCGGGGCGCCAATGGCGATGGTCCCGGGCACCACCGACGCGTCGGCATCGAAGATGCGGAGGGCAGCGATGTTGTTGGGGGTGATGTCACTGTTTCCGCGGGATTCCCAGACGATGGCGATGGTGTCCCCGCGCCAGGCGACGCGCGGATGCCGGGACAGGCCGAGGGCTTCGGGCGGGTATTCGCCGGGCTTTTCGCTGACCCGGAAGATCGGGCCGACGGCCTGGCCGGTGGCGGTGAACATCCGGCCGAAAACCACGCGGCCCGAGTCCGGGAAGTCGGGGTACTGGTTGCTGGCATCGAACACGACGATGACCCGGCCATCGGGCGCGATGGCGGCGTCAACGCGATCGGTGTTGGGAGGGTTCTCATCGCCCTCATCGGCCACGGGACGCGACCAGCGCAGGGAGCCGTCGGCGTTGAGGACGGAGAGGTGAAGAAGGCCGCCGGCGGTGGCGGCATAGACGTAGGCGTCGGCACCGTTGCCCTGGAACCCGGTGCCATCCCCGCGGCCGCCGGCGGCGGCCTCGGGCACCTCGATGGCGTCGGCGAGGTCCACGTTCTCGGAGACGGGGACGCCGTCGTTGTCGAAGAAGCGCAGGGTGGTGCGCTGGCCGGAGCCGCCATTGAACCCCCAGCGGATGGCAAAGCCATTCGCGGTGACGGCGACGCCGTGCCACATGTCGGAGGGTCCCGGGGCGGAGGAGACGGCCGACCAGGGCTGGACCTCCCCGCCATCGGGTCTGACAACGCGGTAGGTGGTCACGTTGCCGGATTCCTGCCCGGTGAGGGCGTGATCGGCGGCCTGACGGGATTCATTGACGATGACGATGTTGCCGTTGGCGAGGTAGTGCCAGTCGGCGATGCGGACGGCGCCCTCGGGGGCGTAATCGTCCTCGGTGCCGCCGGCGAGGGTCAGGCCCGCGGAGGTGCCGTCGTTGTTGACGAGCTGGACGGGGGCGAAGGCGGCGCCGACGCGGAGCCCTTCACCGTTGAGACTCAGGTCATAGTTGATGGGGAAGAGATGGGCGATCTCATTGCCCGGGCCGTTGAAGCCGGTGGCGCTGATGGGATCGCGGACGGCATAGGCGGTGGCGCCCATGCCGAAGCCGGGGCCGAAGGGGTTGGCCTTGATTTTGGGACCCCAGGCGGTGCGTGCGGGGGTGGGAGTGCCGTCGGCGCGGAAGAAGGCCCGATAATAGGTATCAATGGAGGTGGGCGGCTGGGAGGCCAGCTCGGGGTTGGTGCTGGAAACCGTGATCTCCGGGGTGAGGCGGGATCCATCACGATCGTAGAGAGTCCAGGCGGCGGCCCAGTGGCCGATGACGGTCCCGGGGCTGTGATCATCCTCGAACCCGACGACGACATCCTGATTGGAAGTGATGCCGACGCCGAGGGAGGAAACCGTGTTGTTGTTGTGATCCTGGTTGACGTAGAGCGTGCCGGTGCGGGCTGTCAGTCCGACATCGGAGGGGTCCACGGGTTGCGCGCACACGGGCAGAGCCAGAAGGCTCAGTCCGGCGATGATGGGTGGGATGAGTTGGTCTCGTTTCATGAATTGCGGCATTGTCACACGCACCTGCGGTCAGACTCCAACCCTTTTCGCCACGAATTCGAACTCCACCGCACCGGCCGGGGAACGCCTCTCCCGGGCCGCAGCCGAAGATGATCCCGTCGCCTGTCCGCGAATCCTCACCCGGATTCGGGTTCGATGCAGGAGGGACCTTCGTGGCGGCTGTTGTTCACGTAGGTCGAGACCCGGGAGACGGTCAGCAATGGGTCGGGTGCCGGCTTCAGCAGGGAGAGCAGGGCATCCGGAGATGCATCCGGGTCGAGCCAGGTGTGGGCCCCGGGGCCGGAAAGGATCACCGGCATCCGGTCATGCACCCGGGCGGCCAGGCTGTTGGGAGTGGTGGTGAGCACGGTGAACGTTTCGATCGGTGCTCCGTCGCCCGCCGGATCGCGCCACGCCTCCCAGAGGCCCGCGAATTCGAACACCGCGCCGTCCGGGCGCGTGAACCGCCACGGACGTTTGCCCTCCGCCGCGACCTCCCATTCGTAGAATCCGTCGGCCGGAACGAGGCACCGGCGCCTGCGAAACGCACTGCGAAAGGCGGGCTTGGTGGCCACGGTTTCCGCGCGGGCGTTGATGCATTGAAACGCGAACTTCTCATCCTTCGCCCACGATGGGACCAGGCCCCAGCGGAGTGTGGCCACCTTGAGGGATCCCTCCTCGATGCGAAACACGGGTGCCGTCTGGCCGGGCGCGATGTTGAATCGCGGCTGCAGACTCCGCAGCTGGATCCGTACTTCGGCCAGTTCGTCCTGGACCACGGTCCGCCCCTGGAGCGTCAGCGAGTAACGTCCGCACACGCCCGCGGCATAGCATTGGGGAATCCTGGCAGGCGAGCCCCGAAACTGCGGCACCACCGCGGATTGCCTTTCCCGGCCGCTGACGCAGGCTCCGCCGGTGCGCGTGCTGTTTGTCGGAGACGTCGTTGGCGAGCCCGGACGCCGTGCGGTCCGGCAGTTGGTGCCGGGGCTTCGGCAACGGCTGCACGTTCACTACGTCGTTGCCAATGGGGAGAATTCGGCCGGGGGCGCCGGCATCACTCCGGCAACCGCCGGTGAGCTGTTCGACGCCGGTGTGGATGTCGTGACTTGCGGCGACCATCTCTGGGATCAGAAGGAGGTGCTGCAACTGCTGGATGCGGAGCCCCGGTTTGTGCGTCCGGCGAATTATCCGGCGGGGGTGGCCGGCCGGGGGTGGACGGTCGCCGAAACGCCCGGATGCGCCCCGCTGGCCGTGATCAATCTTCAGGGGCGAACCTTCATGGCGGCCCTGGAGAATCCCTTTGTCGCGGGTTCGGAACTCGCGCGACAGGCCCGGGTGCAAACCCCGGTGATCCTGGTGGATTTCCATGCGGAGGCCACCTCGGAGAAGATTGCGCTGGGCTGGCACCTGGATGGACAGGTCAGCGCCATCATCGGCACCCACACCCATGTGCAGACGGCGGACGAACGCATCCTGCCCGGGGGGACGGCCTGTCTGACCGACGCGGGGTTTACCGGCGGGCACGACGGCGTCCTCGGCCGCGAATGGCGCCCGGTCGTGGAGCGGTTTCTCAGGCAGACGCCGCAGAGATTTGGCGTCTGCGGGACCCGGGTGGTTTTGCACGGATGCCTGCTGGACCTGGAGGACGACACCGGACGCGCGCGCCGGATCGAGCGCATTGCGGAACCCTTGATGGAGCCGTGAGCCAGGAACCGCCGGCAACCCGGGCGGAAGGGGCTGAATGCGATGCTTCCGGCTCCCGGAGGACGTGGTGGCGACTGCGGCCGGTGCTGTCCGCGGGCGCGGCGATGCTGGTCGTGGCGGTTGTTGCCTATGGCTTCCTCCGGTCGTCCGCAGTGGAGCGGGAGGCTTCGCGGTGGGTGCGTGACTTCCATGAAACCCGCATGCGGAGCGACGCCCGGTGGCCCGACTGGCCGCTCTCGTACGCCGGGCAGCAGGCGTTGATCCGCAGGTTCACCCGGCCCGAATCCCCGGTGGCTCCGGTGTGGGACGGTGCCCGCCGGTTGCTGCCCGAGCGGATCCGTGCGGTGGTTCCCCGGTACCCGGGGGCCCGCGAGCGCGCCATCGTGCTGGGGCCGGTGCTCATCGAGATTCCGAAGATGCCGGCGGTCCGGCAGTCGTTGATGGAGGCGGCACTGAATCCCCGGGGGGCCAACCGGCGGTTTGCCGTCCAGTTTGCCTGCATGGACTGGCCGGTTCCGGTGAGCCTGCTGCCCTGGCTCGAGACGCTGGCCACGGATGCCGACCCGGTGATCCGTAGCGAGGTGGCCCGGGCCCTTCTGGGGATCCCGCCCGGCAATGCAGCGGTGGAGCGTCTGCTGGCCCAGTTGCAGTCCGACCAGGTGGCTGTCGTTCGCGAAGCGGCACGTTCAGGCTACCGCTCCGATGCGACGGGTGAGAGAGTTCCCTGGCCAGCAGACGATGCCCCGGAAACAAAATAGCCAGTGGGACTTTGGGGATCTTTTCGCCCGCCCCGCCGCCCGGACACCCCCGCGTGAGGAGACGCCCCCGCCTCCGCCTCCAGTGTCGTCCCCGATCGGGGCGGATCCGGATCCGGTCCCGGGAACGAGGAAGGTCCTCACGGTGTCTGAACTTACGGCGGGAATCCGCCGGGAACTCGAGGAGGCATTTGGCACGGTCACCGTGGGCGGGGAGATCTCGAATTTCCGTCTCCAGCCCAGTGGTCACGCCTACTTCGTGCTCAAGGACGCCCGCTGCCAGGTGAGTTGCGTGCGATTCGGCAGGAAGGGGGCGGCGGTGCCGGAGGTGCTTCGCGACGGCGCCCATGTGGTGATCTGCGGGGAGGTCACCGTTTACGAGCCGCGGGGCCAGTACCAGCTCCGGGTGCTGTCCGTCGAACTGGAAGGCGTCGGCGCCCTGCAGGCGGCATTTGAGCGGCTGAAGGCCCGGCTGGCCGGCGAGGGGTTGTTCGATCCGGAGCGGAAGCGTCCCATTCCCCGCTTCCCCCGCCGGGTGGGACTCGTCACGTCCCCTGCGGGCGCGGCGATCCGCGATGTCCTGCACGTCGTGACCCGTCGGTACGCCGGGCTGGAGCTGATGCTCGTTCCGGTGCGCGTGCAGGGGGACGGGGCGGCCTCGGAGATCGCGCAGGCCATTGCCCGCCTCAACGAGTTTTCCCTGACCGTGGCGCCGCTGGATGTCGTCCTGCTCACCCGCGGCGGCGGGTCCATCGAAGACCTGTGGGCCTTCAATGAGGAGATGGTGGCGCGGGCCATCGTCGCCTCCGCGATTCCGGTGATCTCGGCCGTGGGGCACGAGGTGGACTTCACGATTGCGGATTTCGTTGCCGACCTGCGGGCGGCAACCCCGAGCGCTGCCGCGGAAATCCTGACGGCGGCGTATGTGGACAGCCGGACCCGTGTGGCCGAGGGCGGCCGCCGGCTTCGCTGGCTGGCGCGGCGCCATCTCGATGAATGGATCGAGGCCGTGGCAGGCGGCTCGCGCCGGCTGCTCCGGCGGCATCCGCGTCGGGAGCTCTCCGAACGCACCCAGCGTTTGGACGAATCGTGGGAGGCGCTTCGGCGCATGACGCGCCGGCTGTTCCTCGATCGTTGCCGCCGTCTGGAGACCGTCCGGCAACGCCTTCTGGCGGTACGGCCGTCCGCAGTGCTGTCCCGGCGCCAGAAGGACTTGTCGGAGTGGCACCGGCGGCTTGCCGCCGCGCCCCGGGGGCGGCTCGAACCCCTGCGGTCGCGTCTGGACCGTCTGGCCTCGGGACTGCGGCTGTTGTCTCCGGAACGGGTGCTGGAGCGAGGCTACTCGATCACGTTTGCAGCGGAGACCGGCCGGGTGGTTCGTGCCGCCTCGGCGGTGTCCGCCGGGGACCGGCTGCGCACCCGCCTCAGGGACGGCACCGTGGATTCCACGGTGGCGTCGTCCGCTGTCGGGCGCGGGGAGTGATCACTTCAACATCGAGACGTGTCCGTCGGCGTAAACCGCATTCATCCCGCCGGAAACGCCGCCGGAATGCCAGGGCTGGTAGTCGTACATGAGGCGCTGCCGCGCGAAGTCCAGCGACGCCATCCTGCGGCGTCCGCGCAGGCCGATGGTGCGCCCGTTCAATTCCTCGGGCCATTCGTAGCTGGAGCCCTCGCGGGTGTACCAGCCAAAGCGGGTGATCACTCCATTGGTGGCGGTGAAGTCCTGGGGGCACTTGAACACGGAATTCGACGGCAGGTTGGTGGTCGCGGTCCGGCCCACGTACGGGGCCAGCACGTCACAGATCCGCGGATCGGGGTCGGCCGGATTGGTTGGCATGGAGGGCACCCGCTCGGCGGCCGGCAGGCGGTCCCGATTGTCGCCGGCGTAGGTGACGACGGCGATGCCCAGTTGGCGCAGGTTGTTGACGCAGGCGACTTCCTTGGCCTTGCGTTGGGCCTTGGCGAGGGCCGGCATCAGCATGCCTGCAAGGATGGCGATGATGGCAATGACGACGAGCAGCTCGATCAGGGTGAAGCCGCGCGCGGCCGGTTGGATTTGGGTCTTCATGGATGGAGAGGGGAGGGCGGCGTTCAGCGGGGACCCCCACGGCCGCCACCGCCACCACCGCCGCCGCGGCGGCGCTGGTCGCGCTCGGCGCGCTGCATCGGGGTGGAGTTCAACAGCGAACGGATCTGGCGTTGTTCCATGCGTTCCTGAAAGCCCGGATCCTGGGCCATCTGCTCAAAGCGGGCGCGCATCTGTTCCGGATTGGGCATGCGCTGGGCAAATTGCTCGCGATCCTCCTCGGACGGACGTTCGCGTCGGCGCTGCGGTTCCAAGGCATAAAACTTGGCCCACTTGCGGTTCGAGGCCTTGGCCAGTTTTGCGACGGCGGTGTCCATCGGGGCTTCCTTCAAGGTCAGGTTGATGCGCAACTGGGTGCCATCCTCGGGAACCACCTTCACCCGGCCAAACTGACGAAGGGACTGGGCAGCCTCAAGGGGTGCGGCCTCCCGCCATTCCACGGTCACGGGGCGCAACGCGGCGCCGCCCTCGAACGGCCCGCCCGGGCCGCCGGGTCCGCCGCCGAAACCCAATCCCATCGGGCCCGAGTTCGTCGAAGCGTCCGCCCCGTCGAGGGCCGCCTGGATGCGGGCGGCCATCGCGGCGAAATTCGGACGCGCGTTCCAGTTGGTCCAGCCCGGTGCTGGTTGTGGGGCGGTCCCGGCAGCCACCCGGCGGGCGGTCTTCAACCGGTCGCGGGTCGTGTAGAGGGGGTAGGCCACCGCCCACTGGGAGTTCACCTGCTCGGCAACGAGGTCGAGCACCACGGTGAGTGGCTGGTCGGTCACGTTGAGATTGACCCGGCCGTCCAGATCCTTGCTGACCTCAATGGATTCCCAGGTCTGCCACTTCAGCTTCCGGACAACGTCGCGCAGCGGCAGGTCATACGCCTGCAGGCTCACCACGTCCCGGTGAGCCCTCCAGGCTAGGCGGCCGGCATAGGCGGCCACCAGGGAGGCGGCCACGGTGATTAGGACGGCGCGGCGGTTCATAGTCGCCCATAGTGACGCCGGCCGCGGGGAATGGTTACGCGCGATCCGGGAATCGAACTGGGCGGCGGCCGGATGCTTCCGTCCTTTCCCGGGGCTCGCCGTGCGTGGGCCGCCGGTCTAGCCTGCCGGCGTGTTCGCTCCCGTTCGATGGTTGGACGCGCTGCTTGGCCGGATGGGCCGGCGGGTGCTGCGGCAGGTGGACACGGTGCGGCAGATCGGTGCGTTCACGTTGATCACCCTGGGGGTGACCGTCACCCAGTTCGGGATGGCACCGACCGTCGTGCGACCGCGGATCCGGGAGCAGATCATCCGGGCGGGTGTCAGACTGCTGCCGATTGTGGCCTTCATTGGGCTGGCGGTCGGGCTGTTGTTCATCGGCCAGACCCAGCGGCTGCTGCACCAGGTGGGACAGCCGCAATTGATTGGAAACCTGGTGGTCACCGTGCTGGTGCGGGAGCTGGCGCCGCTGACGGCGGCGCTGGTGGTGCTGGCCCGCGTGGGCACCCCGACGGTGGTCGAACTCGGCACGGCCCGGGCGCTCGGCGAAGTCGAGGCGCTGGAGGCCCTGGGCATTGACCCGATCCACTACCTCGTGCTCCCACGGGTGGTCGGCATCACGGTGGCCGTGTTCGCCCTCAGTGTGTACCTGCTGCTGTTTGCGCTCGTGTCGGGCTGGATGGTGTCCGCCGCGGCCAACGTGGCGCTGCCGCTCGGGCGCTATTTCGCCGAGATCGCCGGCGCCCTGCGTTGGCAGGATTTCCCGATGCTGGCGGCCAAGTCGCTGGCCTTTGGCGCCACCGGTGCGCTGATCGCCTGCTACCAGGGGCTGGCACGCCCCCTGCGGCTTGAGGAAGTACCCGGGGCGGCGACGCGCACCGTGGCGGAGAGCGTGGTGGCCTTTCTCGTCCTCGACGCCGGTTTCCTCGTCGTCCAGATGTTGACCTTCGCATGAGCACGCCGGCGGTCATCGAACTGGTCGGCGCGCGCATTGCGTGGGAGCCCGACGCCGAACCGGTGCTTACGGGAGTGACGTGGCAGGTCCAGGCGGGAGATTTCTGGATCCTGAGCGGTCTTCATGGGTCCGGCAAAAGTCTGTTGCTGGAGACGCTGGCCGGGATCCGCCCGTGCGCCGGCGGGGAGCTCCGGTGGTTCGGGCAGCTCGTCGCCGGGGGAACGGGTCCCGCCACCGGACGTGGGCCCCTGCGACGACGGGTGGGGATGGTGTTCGATGGCGGCGGACGGATGTTCGGGCAGTTGTCCGTGGCCGAGAACATCGCCCTGCCGGTGAGCTACCACGACGGGCTGCGGATGGATGAGGCGGTTGAGGCGACCGCCCCGCTGCGCGCCGCGCTGGCGCTCGACCGGCTCGCGGCGGCACCGGCCGGCCGGATCGGGCGCGCCTGGATGCAACGGGTGGCCCTCGGCCGGGCGCTGGCCCTGGGTCCGGAGGTGCTCCTGCTCGACAATCCGACCGCCGGCATGGACCCGGACCATGCCCGGTGGTGGCGTCAGTTCCTCACCGCGTTGGCCGCCGGGCATGCGCCGGTGTCCACACGCCCCATCACCCTCGTGACCACGGTGGATGAGGCCCAACCTTGGGCGGGGCTGGGACGTCAGTTTGCGGAGGTCGGCGACCACAGGCTTCGCACCCTGAATCCGGGGAACTCCGGCGACCGCGGGTCCGGGGGTTGACCTTCCACGACCGGGCGTCCTTGCTGTTCCCAGAACATGGCCCTCCAAGATCTCACCCCCCAGTTGCGCACACGGCTTGGCCGCGTCGAGCGACTGGTCGGCCTCTTTCTGCTGCTGACGGTCCTCCTGATGCTGGCCGGCCTGGTGTATTTCGTCCGCCACACCGCGCGGGAGCGCGGCTGGTTTGTTCCCAAATTTCCCTATTACACGTTTGTGGGCGAGGTGACCGGACTGCGGGTGGGCACGCCCGTCACGATGATGGGCTTCACGGTGGGTGAGGTGACGCACATTGATCAGGGACCGCCCGACGAGTGGTTTGTCGCCAACCGATTCTATGTGTTCCTCGGATTCAATGTGCGGAAACCCTACGACGGCTACATCTGGACGGATTCGCGGGTCCGGATCGGCGGGGGCGATTTTCTCGGGACGCGCACGCTGGAGATCACCCGGGGCAGCGAGGGGGAGGCGACGGTGAAGCGCGTGGCCGGGGAGCCGGTGCGGATGCTGTCGGATGACTTTCTGTTCGACCCGACGATCACCCAGCGCACCTACCGTCCGCTGGACGAGGTGGGCAACGGCTTCTGGCTTCAGTCCGTGGAGACCCAGCCGCTTCAGAGCCGCCTCGCGGAGATTGCCACCACCGTCAGCGAGGCGTTGCCGCAGGTGTTCGCGCTCACCAATGAACTGGGGAAGGTGCTCGGCAACCTGGCCTTGATGACCGATGAGATGAATGCCGCGATCCCGAAACTGGACGCCACCGTCGAGCAGATGAACGGGTTGCTTGGCGATCTGCGTCCCGCGCTCAACACCCCCGGGGGCCTCGGCGACCTGCTGGTGCCCACCCCTGTGGCGTCCCAGCTCACGCTGACCCTGTCCAATCTGAACCCGGGCACGGGCCCCATTGCGCTCACCTTGAGCAACCTCAACGGGCGCATGGCGGATGTCGGCCTCGCGCTGAGCAATGTGAACCTCCAGCTCCAGCAGAACACCAACCTGCTGGCCGACGCCAATGAGCTCACCCGAAGCGTCGGGTCGCTGGCCGTCAGCATCGAGACGCTGCTCAAGCGCCACTGGCTCCTGCGGTCCGCCTTCCGCACCAACACGCCGCCCCCCCCAAGGCCCGCGAACCCGCCGCGGAATCTGCGCCGCTTCTGAGCCGGATCCGCACCGGGAACATTCCCGGAGGTTGCGGGATGCCGCCACGGGCGTCCGGTGCGGGATGCGTGCCGGCCCGCGCCTACGTCAGCCGATCCCAAGCGTCGTTTGCGAGCGGTTCCTCCGTTGCGGAGTCCATGATCCGCCCGTCGGCCATCGCGACCACCCGACCCGCATGCGCGGCGACCCGGGTGTCGTGCGTGGCGATCACGAGCGTCGTTCCGAGCTCCTGACGCAGCTCGAGCAACAGCTGGAGGATTTCCTCGCCCGTTCGCGAATCGAGGTTGCCGGTGGGTTCGTCGGCCAGGATCAATTGCGGACCATTGACCAGGCTGCGTGCGAGGCAGACCCGTTGCTGCTCCCCGCCGGAGAGCTCCTGGGGCAGATGGTCCAGCCGGTCGCCCAAACCCACGCGCCGCAGCAGCTCCCGCGCCCGACCGATCGCCTCGCCAAAGGGGTGCCGGGCCATACGCGCGGGCAGGGCCACGTTCTCCAGGGCGTCGAGCTCCGGGAGCAGGTGATACGACTGGAAGACATACCCGACATGGCGGTTGCGGAACGCGGGCAGCGCCGACGAGGACATCCGCCCCAGGGACGTCCCTTGAAACCGCACCTCTCCGGCATCGGGACGATCCAGTCCGCCGAGCAGGTGCAGCAGGGTGCTCTTGCCCGCGCCGGAGGCGCCGCAGAGGGCAACGAACTCGCCGTGTTCCACCGTGAGGTCCACCCCGCGAAGGACCTCAAGGGTCCGGTGGCCGATCGCGTAGATCCGGCGGAGTCCGGTGGCCTGAAGGCAGGGATTACTCATTGCGCAGGGCCTGGACGGGCTGGAGCCATGCGGCGCGCAGGGCCGGGAGCACTCCCGCCATCAGGCAGATGACCAGCGAGCCGCCGCAGATGATCGCCACGTCCGAAGGGACGATCCGCGCCGGCAGATCCATGAACTGATAGATGGAGGATGGAAACAGGTCAAAGCCCAGCCGTGCATTCATGAAGTGCAGGAACTCATTCCGGTAGCGCAGCGCCAGCATGCCCAGGACGAAGCCGCTGGCGACGCCCAGCACGCCCACCACCGCGCTTTGTCCAAGGAACAGCATGGCGACGCTGGACGGCCGTGCGCCCAGGGCCTTCAGGACGCCGATCTCGCGCGTCTTCTGCACGACGAAGGTGATGAGCGCACTCATGTTCCCGAACGCGGCGACGATCACGATGAAGAACAGGATGTAGAACATCAGGGCCTTCTCGGTGGTGAGTGCATCCAGGAAATCGCGGTTGCCCGTCAGCCAGTTGCCGACCGAGTACCCGGGACCCAGCGCTTCCTGGAGCTGACGGGTCATGCGGTCGGTCGCCACCTCCCCGGGGTCGTCCAGCATCACGGCCAGCCCCTGCACGCCCTCCCCCTCGCCCCAGAGGTCCATGCCGTCCGTCAGCGAGGTGACCACGACGGTGGTGTTCAGATCCTCCAATCCCAGGTCGAGCAGCCCTCGCACCCAGTATTCGTCCCCGGTGACCACCTCCTCCTCCTGACGACGCTGCGCCTCGCGCATCCGTCGGAAGGACGGGACCGAATACACGTCGAGCCGGTCGCCCACCCGGATTCCGTGCTCCCGTGCGAGCCTGGAGGGAACGAGCACGCTTTTGGGGGAAAGGCGAAATTCGCCCTGGACCAGGTTGCGGCGGATGTCCGAGACCCGGTCCTCGAGTTCCGGGTCCACGCCGCGGGCAATGACGCCGAACACGTGGGAGGAGCGGCCGTCCTCCGGTTGCGTTTCGACCAGCACCTGGGCGTTCACGTACGGCGCCGCGCCGCGGACGCCCGGCTGGTTCGCGATCCGCTCCATCAGCGGACGCCACTGGGTCATCGCGCCCGGCCCCGCCAGTTCGACCCGGACGTGGGCGCTGAAACCGGTGAGCCGTTCCCGCAACTGGATCCCGAACCCCGTCATCACCGAAATGACGATGATGAGCACCGCCACCCCCAGGGCCACGCCAAGGATGCAAATGAGGGTGATGACCGAGACGAAGGTGCGCTTGGGCCGGAGGTATCGCAGGGCCAGGGCGAGTTCGTACGGCAGCGGCGACATTGCGTGGCGTGGACGCTACTTGCCGGTCCGGGCTTTACAAGAGTGAGGCGACGCGCCGTCCCGCCGCAGCGAGCAACGGCTCGCCATGGGCAAACATCGCGTGATCGAAATCGGGCAGCCCGCGCAGGGATTCGCGGAGGAGGCGAGAATCGCGGCAGTACTGGTCCGGCAGGATCTCCAGCCCGCGCCCCGGAAGGTTCACCACGGCGTCCCCGAAGATCATCAGGGACCGCTTCGGGAGGAGGAATGCGGTCTCACCCGGAGGGCCGCCTGCAAGGGGAATGCGGATCCAACCCGGAGCCGGGTCCGCGTCCGGGTTCGCGTCCGCGCCGGCCCCCCACCGTTGAATTCCCGGCTGGGTTGTCCCGGCTTCCGGCGAACACCACACCGGGACCCCTTCGGCCAGCCAGGCGGCGGCGGCGCGTTCATGATTTTCGTTGGTCAGGAGGACCCGGTCGCCGGACGACCGGGGTAGCGCCACTTCGGAGGGCGGGACGATGGGGTCGAAGATCCGCAGCCCGTCATCCGATCCCACCGCGTGGGCGGTCAGCTCCACCCGATGCGCCGGGGAGAACGCCGACCAGCGGAAAACGGCGGGCAGGATCTCCTCGATCATTCCTGACGAGGCTACCGGTGCCGGGAACCTGGCGGAACTCAATTGAGGTTCAGCTGGAGCTGGACCGACTGGAGTTCGAGGAGATTGCTGACGCCAAGGCCGAGGAGGCGCAGGGGCCGGTGCACGAGATGCTCGCGCGCCAGGAGCCAGCAGGCGAGGCGGTAAAGGTCGGCGGCCTCGAAGACCGGGTCCCCGGCACTGTGCTGGCGGGTGAGGGTGGTGAAGTCGCCGTACCGGACCTTCACCTGCACGGTGCGTGCGGCAAGTTGATGCCGTTGGAGCTTCCCGGCGATTTCCGCGGCCTGTTCGCGCAGGCAGGCCCGCAGGGTGGGGCGGTCGGCGGTGTCGGAAAGGAAGGTGTTTTCGCTCGAGATGCTCTTCACGGTGTCCCCGAGATCGAGCGGACGGTCGTCATCACCGAAGGCGAAGCGCTTCAGCGTAGGGCCGAAGGAGCCGGCGAAGGACTGGAGTTCCCCGGGGAAGTCCTGAAGGTCGCCAATGGTGGTTATTCCAGCGCGTGCCAGCACTTCGGCGGTCACGGTGCCGACACCCGGCAATGCGCGGCAGGGCAGGGGGCGCAGGAATGCGGTGCGATCCCGGTCCGGAATGAGCGTCAGGCCATCGGGTTTGGCCAGGTCGCTGGCCAGCTTGGCCAGCAGTTTGTTCGAGGCAATGCCGACACTGGCCGTGAGCCCGCGCTCGGCCTGGATCCGCTGTTTCAATCCGCGGGCCAGGGACAGGACTGCCAGCAATGCCGCTTCGGGATCTCCCACGCCGGAGGCACTCACCAGTCCCGAGGCGTCAAGATAGGCCTCGTCCACGGAGACCTGCTCGACGGCCACCCCCGTCTCGCGCACCCGCCGGAAAATTTCCCGGGACTCCTCCCGGTAGCGGTCCATGCGCGGACGGACAAAGACCCCGTCCGGACACAGCCGGCCCGCCGTGCGACTGGGCATTGCGGAGCGCACGCCGAACTTCCGGGCCTCGTAGCTGGCGGCGGCGACCACTCCCCTCTGGTCCGGGGGTGATCCCACGATCACCGGGCGTCCGCGCAGCGGCGGGTGGTCGCGCTGTTCCACGGAGGCGAAGAAGGCGTCCATGTCGAGGTGCAGGATGACCCGCGGCACCCGGGCATGATGCGCACAGTGCAGTTCCAGGGAAGCATGGGTCGCATCGTTTGCCCGGCCGGGATCGAGCTGGGTGCCGCGACTCACTCAGCGCCTTCGGTGCCCCCTCTCGGTGGGGCAAGCCTCTGGCGAGCCGTCCGCGTGTGGAGTCACCACGGGCCCAGTTCGCGGTTGGCGCGCACGGTTCGGCGGAGCCTCACCCCACCGGGTCACCCCAAATCTCCTCCACCAATTCACCCATCAGGACCGCCTCCGGGTGGGGGAGCCTCCGGCGAGCCGTCCGCGTGTGGAGTCGCCACAGGCCCATCTCGCGGTTGGCGCGCACGGTTCGGCGGAGCCTCACCCCACCGGGTCACCCCAAATCTCCCCCACCAATTCACCCATCAGGACTGCCTCCGGGTGGGGCGAGAGTCCTCGCGAGCCGTCCGCATGTGAAGTCGCCACAGGCCCATCTCGCGGTTGGCGCGCACGGCTCGGCGGAGCCTCACCCCACCGGGTCACCCCAAATCTCCTCCACCAATTCACCCATCAGGACTGCCTCCGGGTGGGGCGAGAGTCCTCGCGAGCCGTCCGCATGTGAAGTTGCCACAGGCCCGGTTCGCGATCGGCGCGCACGGCGGAGTCACGCAAGTGATTTGTCGCTTGCGAGGCACGAACAACTTCCTCAACGTGCCAGCGGTGGACGGCACCCCTGCGGGGACGTCCGGAATGCCGGTGTAGCTCAGTGGCAGAGCAGCTGTTTCGTAAACAGCAGGTCGTCGGTTCGAACCCGACCACCGGCTCCAAATGTTTTGTACATAACATGTTGCTGGGTCTCAACCGGGTAGCCAGGCTCCCTTAGCGTCGTTTGTTGGCGGTGCTGTGGCTCCGCTTGGCAGTCAATGGGCGTATCATCCCAGAAGGCTATCCATTCTTCCTGCCCTCCTTCGTGTCTGCACCTGCCTCTTTCGACGCCTTCGCCTCACGCGAAGCGGGCATTGCCGTTGTCGGTCTCGGATACGTGGGATTGCCACTGGCCGTGGTCCTCGCGTCGCGCTTCCGCGTGACCGGCCTCGACATCAACCCGGTGCGCATTGAGGAGCTGAAAAGGGGCGTGGATCGCACGCGCGAGCTGACTTCTGAGGTGCTGCAGCGGCACCCCGTTGAGTTCACCACCGACCCGGCGGTGCTGTCCGAAGCCCGCCTGATCCTGGTGACCGTGCCGACGCCGATTGACGGCCATCGGCTCCCGGACCTGGGCCCTCTCCAGGGTGCCTCGCGGATGATCGGACGCCATCTGAAGCCGGGGACCACCGTGGTCTATGAATCCACGGTCTATCCCGGCTGCACCGAGGAGGACTGTCTGCCGCTGATCGAGGCCGGGAGCGGGCTGCGGTGGGGGGAGGATTTTTTTGCGGGCTATTCGCCGGAGCGCATCAACCCCGGGGATACCGAGCACACCGTGGACAAGATCCGCAAGGTCGTGGCCGGCGATGGTCCGGCGACGGCGGACCTGCTGGCCCGCGTGTACGGCGCGGTGATCAGCGCGGGCGTCCATGTGGCGGCCACCATCAAGACTGCGGAAGCCGCCAAGGTCATCGAGAACACGCAGCGCGACCTCAACATCGCCCTGATGAACGAGCTGGCGTTGATCTTCGAGCGGCAGGGCATCAACACCCTGGACGTTCTTGAGGCGGCGGGCACCAAGTGGAATTTCCTGCCGTTTCGTCCGGGTCTGGTGGGCGGCCACTGCATTGGGGTGGATCCCTACTATCTCACCTTCAAGGCGGAGAGCCTGGGGTATCATCCGGAGGTCATCCTCGCCGGACGCCGGATCAACGACACCATGGGCAAGCATGTGGCGGAGCAGGCGGTGAAGCGTCTGATTGCCACGGACCGGGCGGTGAAGGGGGCCCGGGTGTTGATCCTGGGATGGACCTTCAAGGAGAACGTGCCGGACATCCGGAACACGCGGGTGGTGGACATCCACCGGGAACTGCGGGCGTACGGCATTGAGAGCCGTCCGCACGATCCTCTGGCGGACCCGGATGAAGTGGAGGCCGAGTATGGGATTCGTCTGGTGGCGGACGTGGATGCGTCGGGACCTTACGACGCGGTAATTCTGGCGGTGAAGCACCGGCAACTGGTCGAGGAATACACCCTCAAGCGTCTGCGTGGCCTTGGCAACGGCCGCCCGCCCGTGCTGCTGGATGTGAAGGGATTCTTCCCCGCCCGCGCCTACCGCGAAGCCGGCTTTGATTTCTGGCAATTGTGAGGAGAGGCGGGGCTGGAGGCGGCGGCTGGAGACCGGAAGCTGCAGGTCCATGGGCTCCATCCGAGGATTTGGGCGTGAGCCAAAGGCTGACCTCTCGGTCGCGAAGCGTCGTGGAGTGCGGTAGCCCTCTACCGCTTTCCCCCAGGGTTCAATGAACGCGGGAGGAGAAGGATGCGCCCCCGACGCGGAAGGACGCCGCGGTGGCAAAGCGCCAGGGGGCTGGCGCAGTCCAAGACCTAGCGGCGTGCCGATGGCTTGTGGGGGTCGCGAAGCGTCGTGGAGTGCGGTAGCCCTCCGCCGTTTTCGAACACCGCGCCACCGCGACCACCGCAGACTTCCACCCGACAACTCCACCCGCCGCGGTCCCTGAACTCGGGGCGGCCTCCGGCCTCCAGCTTGCGGCCATCCCCGCCCACCGCGTGACCCGCAAATTGCCGGTTGCCCGCGGCCCGCTCCGAAAGCGGCGGAGGGCCGCCGCACTCCAG
>JAHCBB010000021.1 GCA_019634635.1 Verrucomicrobiia bacterium | reverse complement strand
AAAAATTTTCTACCCCACCGCGATATGGATATCCCGACAGCACCTCGCCATGGGCGTCGTGGCTGGGCCGTGATATCCGACAGGCTCCCGGCAGAAAATTCGTCTCGACAACGCATTGCTGAAATGGAAGACGATCACAATATCAGTATTGGACCGAACGCGAGGGAGTCATCACCACTGTGGCTTGACCCGGCAGCAGCCGGCCTCCCCGCCGTCCGTTCGAACACGCCCGCAAACGGGGCGTAGTCACCATTCCGGGCAAACCGGGAGATGACCTTGCGCCGGGCACCCAAAACAGCATCCTCAAACAATCAGGACTGAAATGAGCCGTTATCTCGTCATCGTTGAAGAGACAACCACCGGATCTTCCGCCTATTCCCCGGATCTCCCGGGCTGCATCGCGACCGGACAAACGAGGGAGGAGGTGGAGACCGAGATGCACGATGCGATCGAGTTTCACATTGAAGGCCTACGCCTGGCGGGTTGCCCGGTTCCTGAGCCGCGATCGAGCGCAGCCTATTGCGAGGTTGCAACGCCTTTGGTGTCGCAGGGGCATTGAGCACCCTGGTCGTGATCGCCGGTTTCAGTGAATTGGCCGGCCCCGGCACGAAAGAGGCTCAGCCCGAGGATGCAGCGAACAGGAGCCAGCTGATTCGCTCAGAGCCAGATTCAACGTCATCGGCGTCTGGCTCCCGGCGCTGACCCTTACGGCCGGCAACAATTGGCAATTCCGCACTACCAATCCACACCTGAACATGACCACCGACATTGATGAACTCTACAGTATGGTAAATTCGTTCATGAGAATCCTCGGAGAGGAGCCCTTCGCAAGGACGAATGAAGACACCGACAAGAAGGAATTGAAATCCCTGATGGATCGCTATGTGTCCCGCCTCCGTAGTCGAGAACCAAAGTTCGCCGGCATTCCGGATGAACTTATTCCCGACGCGTTGCTTCAGCCGCTTCGCGCGGCCTACGCAAAAATGCCGTGAGGTAGAGACGTCAATACGATCCACCGATTGGCCACCTGCGTGATGCCTCCTGATTCGGCTCGTTCTTTGCCCGGCAGGAGTCGCGCCACGGGTAGCCATCGGTGATCGCGGACGTTCCTCGACACCACAAGCCACGTGAGAATCGCTTCACACGAACAGACGCCCTCCTTTTCGCGTTTGCGCTCATCGAGCAATGGGGTCGCATCTAAACTTTTAATATCCCAAGCTGGATCCGGGTCCTTTTGCGCGTCATCAGGACGCGGCGGGTTGCCATGCCCGATCGGTGGTCTCCAGTGACGGCCCGCGGGAACTGACAGGGGTCTTGGTTCCTGGGCGAGGACGAGCGGTGGGATTGTGGTGGTCCAGGCGATTCTGAGACTCGAGCCTGCTGCTGCGGACCCGGCCGTGAACCCTGACGGCGCCCCGCTGTCCGCCATCCCAAGAGTTCCCGACCTGGCAGCGGGCTTGGAGACATCTTGTCCATGGTTGAGGAGCGACCCCATTGCTCCAGGGATCAGCAGACCAGACAATGGACCTGTCACCCTGAGCCCCCGGTTGCGGAAGCCGCAAATGAGCCGCCGACCCCAACTCGCGGGCATACCCTGATTCACGGCGCCCCCAGTCCAAGCCGATGCAATGCCTCCACTGCCGCGATGATCGGGATGCCTTGGAACGATCGCATCGCCAGGAGGTCGTCGTCGCCCGAATCAATCGCGTCGGCGCGGGCCGCCACCGCACACTCGGGGACGGGCAGATCCTTCCTGCCGTGAAGCCCGGGCGGCAGGTACGGTGCCGGCGCTGAGACGATGATGATTTTCTCCGCCAGCTTTCTCGAAAGCTCGTCGGGAGTGGCCGCCCGGGCGGTGAGGCGCGGAAGAAATTCCGGTCGTCGCACTCGTCTTCTTTCTCCTGAATGTGAAAGAGGCGTGGAAACCGGTGCTGCTGTCCACCGCTCGGTTGATCGTGGCGGGTATCGGTTACTCCATCGGTCATTTCGACTTCTTGATATGACCCGCAGGCGCGTGCCGGCTGATCTGCCGGGAGGTCCGCCAGTCTTGGCAACGGGTGAAGAATCCCTAGCATCGCCCCGAATGCGTGAGCTCACGTCGCCGCCCACCACCCCCTGGCACGCTCTTGCCGAATCGGAGGTGCTGAAGTCGCTCGACACCGCGGTGTCGTCCGGTCTGGACACCGCCGAGGCCGGGCGGCGGCTGGAACGACATGGGCGGAACGAAATGACGGCCCGGGCCGGCATCCCGGGGTGGAGGCGGTTCCTGCTGCAGTTCCACCAACTCCTGGTCTATGTGCTGCTGATTGCCGCCGCAAAGGCCGCATTCCTCGGCGAGTTCGTGGACGCCGCCGTGATCGCGGCGGTGGTGCTCGTCAACGCGATTGTCGGGTACATCCAGGAGTCGGGCGCGGAGAGGGCCATTGGGGCACTCTCAAAACTGCTGCGCACCGAGGCCACGGTGCGCCGCGACGGCCACAAGCGGCGCATTCCGGCCGAGGAACTGGTGCCCGGCGATATCGTGCTGCTCCAGTCCGGCGACCGGGTGCCGGCGGACCTGCGCCTCCTGGAGATCCGCAGCCTGCAATGCGACGAGGCCGCGCTGACCGGCGAGTCCGTTCCGGCCGAGAAGTCCACCGCGGCCCTTCCGGACTCCACCGGGCTCGGGGACCGCCGAAACCTGGCCTTCGCCGGCACGCTGGTCACCTACGGTCAGGGGGTGGGTGCCGTGGTCTCCACGGGAGACGGCACCGAGACCGGCCGCATCGCGACGATGATTGCGAAGTCCGAGGACCTCATGACCCCGCTGACCCGGAAGATTCACCGGTTCAGCAAGCTGCTGGTCTACGTGATCCTCGGGCTTTCCGCGGTGACGTTCCTGATCGGTTGGCTGCGGGGAAATCCGGCCAATGACATGTTCATGGCGGCAATCGCGCTGGCGGTCGGGGCGATTCCCGAGGGACTGCCGGCGGCGGTCACGATCACCCTGGCCATCGGGGTGAGCCGGATGGCCGCACGGCGCGCGATCATCCGCCGCCTGCCGGCGGTGGAGACCCTGGGGAGCACGACCGTGATCTGCTCCGACAAGACCGGAACGCTGACGGAGAACCAGATGACGGTCCGGGAGGTTCACGCCGGCGGACAGACATTTGCGGTGACGGGCAACGGCTATGCCGGAGAGGGCAACTTCCTGCACAACGGGGATCCGGTGATCCCGGCACCGTCGGGAGCCCTGGAAGAGACCCTGCGGGCCGGCGTGCTCTGCAACGACACCCTGCTGGTGCGTGATGAGCACGGACGCCCCAAGGTGCAGGGGGATCCCACCGAGGCGGCGTTGCTGGTCGCCGGGCAGAAGGCCGGCTTTCACCTCGACCCCACCCATGGTGCCAACCCCAGGCTCGACGTCATCCCCTTCGAATCCCAGCACATGTACATGGCGACCCTGCATGAGGGGGACCCCCGGCGCATCTATACGAAGGGGGCGCTGGACCGCCTGCTCGCCCGCTGTGACCGGGCACTGGATGCCGCCGGATGCGAGGGTCCGCTCGATGGCGCGTCGGTGCGGGCCGAGGCCGATCGGATGGCGGCGCAGGGACTGCGGGTTCTAGGCTTTGCGCGACGCCGGGTGGAGCCGGATCACGACGCCCTCCATCCAACGCACCTCACCGAAGGACTCACGTTCCTCGGCCTGCAGGGCATGATGGATCCCCCGCGGGCGGAAGCAGCCGAGGCGGTGCGCCACTGCCGGGAGGCCGGCATCGCCGTGAAAATGATCACCGGCGATCATGCGGTCACGGCGGCGGCGATTGCCGCTCAATTGGGACTCCAGGGGGCCACGGACGCCCGAGGACATCTGCGGGCCCTCAGCGGGGGGGAACTGGAAGCCATCGCCGACGCCGACCTCCCCCGGGTGGCCGAGGAGACGGCGGTCTTCGCACGCGTGGCGCCCGAACAGAAGCTGCGTCTCGTCCGGGCCCTGCAGGCGCGGGGTCACGTCGTTGCGATGACCGGAGACGGCGTGAACGACGCGCCGGCCCTCAAGCAGGCCGACATCGGGGTCGCCATGGGCATCTCCGGCACGGAGGTCGCGAAGGGCGCCGCCGCCATGGTGCTGCTTGACGACAATTTTGCATCCATCGAGGCCGCGGTGGAGGAGGGCCGCAACGTCTTCGACAACCTGGTGAAGTTCATCGTGTGGACCCTGCCCACCAACGGTGGGGAGGGTCTGCTGCTGCTGGCGGCGATCGTCCTCGGAACCGACCTGCCGGTCCTCCCGGTGCAACTCCTGTGGATCAACATGACCACGGCCGTCCTGCTCGGCCTGATGCTTGTGTTTGAGCCCAAGGAACCGGGCCTGATGAGCCGTCCGCCGCGGGATCCGGCCCAGCCGCTGCTCACGCGGGCGCTCGTGATGCGGACCGCACTTGTGTCGGTGCTGATGCTGCTGGCGGGACAGGCCCTGTTTGTCTGGGAGCAACGCGCGCTGGGAGCCCCGGTGAACGAGGCCCGGACCATCGTGGTCAACCTGATCGTCGGGATCGAGGTGTTCTACCTGCTGAACTGCCGCTCGCTCACCACGTCCTTCCTGCGGATCGGCTGGTTCTCCAACCGCTGGGTGTGGATCGGCATTGCCATCATGCTGACAGCACAGCTCCTGTTCACCTACCTGCCGGTGATGAACCGCTGGTTCGGCACCGCCCCGATCCGGCCGGAGGCCTGGCTGCATGTCTTCCTGGCGGGCCTTGCCGTCTTCCTGATTGTGGAACTGGAGAAGTGGTGCCGTTTCCACGGTCAGCGCGCCGCCCGAGCCCTCCCTGAATAGCCCGCCCCCATGAACATTGCCGTCTTCGATACCAAACCCTACGACCGCCAGTTCCTGGAGCCTGCCGGGCGGGCTGCCGGACTCGACTGGAAGTTCCATGAGTTCCGGCTCACGGATGAGACCGCCGAAACCGCGCGCGGGGCCCGGGCGGTCTGTGTGTTTGTCAATGATGTCCTCAACGCCGCCTGCCTTGACGTGCTGCGAGGTTGCGGGGTGGTGCACGTCGCCCTGCGCTGCGCCGGGTTCAACAACGTGGATCTGGAGGCGGCCCGGGCGGCGGGGATCGCCGTCTCGCGCGTGCCGGCCTATTCGCCGCATGCGGTGGCCGAACACACCGTGGCCCTGCTGCTGACCCTGAACCGTCGCATCCACCGCGCCTACAACCGGGTCCGCGAGCACAATTTCTCCCTCGCGGGGCTCACCGGCTTCGACCTGAACGGCAGGACCGTGGGCATCGTGGGCACCGGCCGCATTGGCAGGATCACGGCATCCATCTTCCGCGGATTCGGGTGCCATGTGCTGGCCACCGATGCCTTTCCCCAGGAGTCGTGGGCGACGGCTGCGGGCGTCCACTACACCGATCTCCCCCATCTGCTCGGTGCCAGTGACATCGTGTCCCTTCACCTGCCTCTGACTCCGGAGTCGCATCACCTGCTGCGCCGGGAGACCTTCGCGGCGATGAAGCCGGGCGCCTACCTGCTCAACACCAGCCGCGGCAAGCTTGTGGACAGCACCGCCCTGCTCGAGGCGCTCAAGTCGGGGCGCCTGGGCGGCGTGGCGCTGGATGTTTACGAGGAGGAGGAGGGCGTCTTTTTTGAGGACCTTTCCGGCGAGGTTCCGACCGACGACGAACTCGCCCTGCTGTTGAGTTATCCCAACGTCTTGATCACCTCGCATCAGGCGTTCCTGACGGTGGAGGCCCTGCAGGAGATCAGCCGGGTGACGGTGGAGAACCTGGTCCGCTTCCAGAAGGGCCTTGAGTGGCTGCCCGAAACCGGACTGACCTGAGTCCCCACGCCCGCGCCACCGCGCGAATTCCGACCGGCGGGCCACGCATCAGTTGATCAATGCACCGGTTCGTGCCTCCATTGCCCCGGTGTGACGTCTCGGATTCCAGTGGCGGTTGTGGCCCTGGTCGCCGGGCTGCTCCTGGGGCGCCTGCTGCCTCAGGGGGCTTCGCGCAGCCCCCGTCCGGTGCCGCCCGTGATCGATTTGGATGCGGACTCCGCGGCTCCCGAGCCCGGTCCGACCCGCACCAAGCCCCGCCAGGCCCCGGCGGTGGCAGGGCTGCTCACGCTCGCCGAACTGGAGGCCGCCCTGAAGGAAACACGGTTGGAGCCGGACGTGGAGATTCGGCGCGACCGGCTCCGCATCCTGGCGGCAAGGACCCGGATTGCCGAGGCGGCGGGTGCGCTCGAGATCGCCGGGCGCCTGCTGCCCGATGACTCCTGGAGAATCTACCGGAACCGGCTGCTGGAACTCTGGACGGCCCGCGAGCCCGAGACAGCCCTGGCCTGGGTCGCGACGGTCACGCCCCGATGGGAACGCGAACAGTGTCTGCGCGGTGCCCTGCAGGGGTGGGCGCGGCATGATCCGGCGGCCGTTGTGAACTGGTACCGTCGGCTGCCCGCGGGTGCCGAGCGCCGCCAGGGAACGGCGTTGCTGGCCGAGGCCCTCGGATTGTACGCACCGGATGTCGGCGTGGCGTTCCTGTCCCGATTGCCGAACGGCCCCGAGCGCCGGGATTTCCTGACCCGGTTCTTCAATCTGTGGGCTTCTGTGGACGCCGCCAATGCGGCCCCGGCGGCCCTCCAAACCCTCACCGGACGGGAACACCGGTTCCAACTGGGCGGCATCCTGTCCTCATGGGCGGAAGCGGATCCCGACGCGGCCATTGGGGCGTTGCTGGCCCTCCCGCCCTCGGAGTCCGGCCCGGAACTCTGGCAGGCCTTCCTTGAAGGCTTCGCCCCGGAGAATCCGGCCCGCGCGGCCGAACTTGCCCTTGGGGTCCGCAGCGCCAGCCTTCAACGCCACCTCCTCGGCACGGTGGCCCGCCAGTGGGGTTTCAGGGATCCCATCGCCGCGCGCAACTGGGCCCAGTCACTCCCCGAGGGGGCGTTGCGGGATGCCGTCCTCAGCCAGGTGGTTGCCGCAACGGTGGAGACGGATCCGATCGCCGCGACCTCCCTGCTGCTCAAGCCCGGCGGCGGGGTTCGCGACGCCTGGATCTTTCGCGCGGCGGCGGCGCAGATTGCCGAGAAGGATCCGCAGTCCGCGCTGGCCTGGGTGTCCGAAATTCCCGACGCCAACGCCCGGCGGGAGGCCCTCGCGGGTGCCCTGGAATCCTGGGCCCAGGCCGATCCCGCGTCCGCAGCGGCGCATGCCGGGGCGCTGCCCCCGGGGCTGGCCCGGGACACCGCCCTGCAGAGCGTGGTCAATGCCTGGTCCAACCTCGACGTCCGCGCCGCATCCGAATTCGTCAAAGGGATCGAGCCCGGACGCAGCCAGCAGGTGCTCGTGCAGCAGCTCGCCTGGCAGCTTGGGTCGCAGGATCCCGATTACGGAGTCGAGTTCCTCGCGGGGCTGCCGGACGGCCCGGTCCGCAATGGATACGCCGGCAATTTCGCCGCCGGCTGGGCCCAGCAGAATCTTGACGAAGCGGTGGATTGGGCGCGGGAACTTCCCGACGGGCCCATGCGGCGTCAGGTGTTGAGCCAGATGCGCGATCCGTGGGCGGACCAGGATCCGGAGGCCGCGGCGGCGTTTGCCATCACCCTGCCCGATCCCCGGCTCCAGCAGGAATTTCTCAGCGGCGTGGCCAGCCGGTGGACGGCACAGGACAGCGCCGCCGCCGTGGAATGGGCGCGGACGCTCCCCGAGGGGCCTGCGCGTACGGTCGCGCTCGAGTCGGTCGCCACGCAGCTTGCCTACACCGCCCCGGCGCAGGCGGCGGAGCTGGCCCTCAGCCTGCCGGAGGGCGCCCAACCGCCGGCACTCCTGGGCATCGTGGACCGGTGGTCGTCTGCGGACCCGATGGCGGCCGCAGATTGGGTCTCCCGGTTTCCCCCGGGGTCCCTGCGCGACGAGGCGCAGACGCGCCTGGTGGGCACCTGGGCAGCCCAGGATCCCTTCGGAGCCGCCCAATGGCTGACCCAGCAGCCGCCCGGGCCGGCCCGGGATGGTGCCACCGAGGGGCTCGTGCAGCACCTGCGCGACTTTGATCCCGTCGCTGCGGGGCTGTGGGCCGAAGCCGTCACCGATGCCGGCCAGCGTCTCCGCCTCCAGGAAGAGCACTTTTACTGGTGGCGATCTCAAGATCCCGACGCCGCCGCGCACTGGCTGGCCACCACGCGAATTCCGGCGGAATTCCAAGAGGCATGGATGGAGGGGAACATCATCGTCCCCGATCCGGACCCCGACGACCTGGCACCCTGATCGGAACCCGGATCGAGAACCGGGTCACTCACGACGCCCTTTGCGAGCGACCCCACACCGCCGCCGCCGTGAGTCAGCGTCCAAAGAAACCCCGGATCTGTGCGATCACCCAATCTGCCTGGGCATCCTCAAGTTCGGGGTACATGGGCAGGGGCAGCACGCGGCGACAAACCGCCTCCGCGACGGGCAGGTCGCCCTTCTGGCCCCCGAGATCCGCAAAGCAGGGCTGGAGGTGCAGGGGCAACGGGTAGTAGATCAGCGTGGGGACCCCGTGGTCGGCGAGGTGCTGCTGCAGGGCGTCCCGCCGGTCCGTCAGCACGGCATAGACGTGGAAGATGTGGGTGTTCCCGGGTGCGGTTTCCGGCAGCTCGAGGGGCAGGCCGGAAAGCCCCTCTGTATATCGCGCGGCCAGGGCGGCACGTCGGGCATTCCACGCGGCCAGGTGCGGCAGCTTGACGCGCAGGATCGCCGCCTGCAGTTCGTCCAGGCGCGAGTTCCAACCGTGCAAGTCGTGATGATACCGGCGCTCGATCCCGTGGACCCGCAGCATCCGCAGCCGCCGTGCAAGCCCCTCGTCGCGGGTGAGCACCATCCCCCCGTCGCCACAGGCCCCAAGATTCTTGGTGGGATAGAAGCTCAGGCAGCCCAACACGCCCCAGGAGCCCACGGGACGCCGCTCGCAGGTGGCCCCGATGGCCTGGGCACAATCCTCCACCAGGGGCAGCCCGAACGCCTCCAGTTCCCGCAGCGGCGCTGCCTGCCCGAAGAGATGCACCGGCACGATGGCGCGGGTCCGGGCGCTCAACCGCCGGGCCACCGCCGCCGGATCAAGCGTGAACCAACGCGGGTGGATGTCCGCGAACACGGGCCGGGCGCCAAGCTGATGGATGCTTTCCGCGGGGGCGATGTACGTGAACGGCGAAGTGATCACCTCGTCCCCCGGACCCACCCCGAGGGCCCGCAGCGCGAGGGTGAGCGCATCGGAGCCGCTGTTCACCCCGACGCCGAAGCGGGCGCCACAGAGGGCGGCGACCTCCTGCTCCAGGGCATCCACTTCGGGACCGAGCACAAACCGACCGCGGGACAGCACCTCGCCAATGGCGTGGAGGATCTCGGACTTCAGTGCGTCCACCTGGGCGCCGGGGTTGAGGAAGGGAACATGCATCGCAGCGGCGCCAGCCAACCACAGGGTCCCCGTCCGATTCGACGCGAAAAGGATCGGAGACCCATGGGGAAGGACCCAGCCGCGAAATTCGCTTCCTAACCCCCGATTCCGCCGCGAGGATTCCCGGCGTGAACCGCTTCTCCTGGGGGTCGTGCCGCCGTTGGCCGGCGACGGTTGCCGCCGCCAGCCTGGCCGTCGTCGCGATCGCGCAGGCTCCGGCACCGGGCGCCGCCGGCAGGCCGGCCGGGTTCACCTTCCTCTACAAAAAGGGAGACCGCACCGTGGCCCGCTTCAGCGGGGAGCAGGGTCGGCCCATCACCGCGACCGTGTACGAGGTCACCGGCTTCCGGGTGGAAACCTTCAATCCGGACGGCACCCCGCACCTCGTCGGCGACGCGCCCACGTGCACCCTCAACATCACCAGCCAGAACGCCTCGTCGTCCGGCAGCCTGACCGTCTCCCAGGTGGGCGGCGCCTTTTCGCTTCGCGGCGAGGGGTTTAGTTGGGACCAGGACAGCGAGCGCCTGCAGCTTTCCAACAAGGTCCACGCCGTATTTCGCCTCAAGGGCGGCACACTCGCGCTGGCTCCAGCCCCATAGTCCCCATCGTCCGCCATGCCCCGTCCGTCACTCCCCGCAGCCCTCGCCCTCCTGCTCGCCGCCGGCCTGACCGCCGCCGAAATGTCGCTCGACCAGGCCACCCTCGAGTCCGAAAGCGCCGAGTTTGGCCTCGGCGAGGGGAATCATCACTTCTGGGGCACCGTGCAATTCCGCTACCCGGCCATGCTCGACCTCGACTGCGCCGACCTGCGCATCCTGCTCATCCCCGGCGGACAGAAGATTGACCGGCTGATCGCCAGCAACGACGTCGTCATGACCCTGGTGCAACGGGGCACCAATACTCCCGGAATCGCGACCGGAAAGGCCGGAGCGACCAACCGCATCCACGCCGCCGTCGCCGAGTACACGGCCACCAACGACACCGTAACGCTCACCGGCTCCCCGGAATTCGGACAGCCATGGGTGGAAGGCGCCGAGGGCTCCTTCCGGGCGGATGTGATCACGTTCGACCGCGCGCAGGACAAGATCATCGCCCGCGGCAACTTCCGGATGATCGTCCGCCCGGATGCCCTGCCCAAGGGAGCGCTCGAACCCGCGCGTCCGGCAACGCCACCCCCAGACCTTCCGTGACCGGGTCCGCGAACGCTGACGGGAGCTCACCAAAGGGCGCCGCGGAAGGGCCGGCGGCACTCCTGGAAGTCCGCGACCTGGCCAAAGCCTACCGGGCACGCCGGGTGGTGAACGGCGTTTCCATCCAGGTCCGCCCCGGGGAGATCGTGGGCCTGCTGGGTCCCAATGGCGCCGGCAAAACCACAAGCTTCAACATGATTGTGGGCGTGATCCGTCCCGATGAAGGCCAGGTCTGCTTCGACGGACGCGACGTCACGCGCCGTCCGATGCATGAGCGGGCCCGCCTGGGGATCGGGTATCTCACCCAGGAGCCGAGCGTCTTCCGCAAGCTGACGGTCGAGCAAAACCTGCTGGCCATCCTGGAGACCTGTCGCGGCGATCGCGAGGAGCGGGCCACGCGCCTGCGCTATCTTCTGGAGGAACTGGACCTGACACCCCTGGCCCGCAGCTACGCGTACCAGCTCAGCGGCGGTGAGAAACGCCGCCTGGAGATCACGCGGGCGCTGGTGACCAGTCCCAAACTCATGCTGCTCGACGAACCGTTCGCCGGCATTGATCCCATCGCCGTGTACGAGGTGCAGAAAATCGTCCGGCGCCTGCGCGACCGGGGCCTTGCCATCCTGATCACCGACCACAACGTCCGGGAGACCCTCAAGATCGTGGACCGGGCGTACCTCATCCACCACGGCGCGGTGGTGTACGAGGGCGACGCGGCGCGGATGGTCGAGGATCCGAGGGCACGCGAGATTTATCTCGGACCCGACTTCAACCTGTGACCCCCCCCTCCCCCCGAACGCTGAAGACCGTCACCGTGGAGCGGTTCTACACCGAGGTCGGCGGCGACCTCGGCCTGCGCCTGGTGGCCGGTGCCCTCGGACTCAAGCGGCTCATCCGCGAGCCGACCGTGAACCGCCCCGGACTCGCGCTCGCCGGCTTCAAGAAGTACTTCGCGCCCAAGCGCGTCCAGGTGGTGGGCAACGTCGAGACCTCCTACCTCCGTTCGCTCCCGGACCCCGTGCGCCGCGAACGCATCGCCACCTTCTTCGCGCACCGTATTCCCTGCGTGGTCCTGTGCCGCAATCTCAAGCCCGGACGCCAACTCCTCCAGGCCGCCGAGCGGGCTGACGTACCCCTGTTCACCTCCTCGCTGATCACCATGAAGTTCATCAGCCGGGCCACCATCACCCTCGAAAACCTGTTTGCACCGCGCACCCAGATTCACGCCGGCATGGTGGACATTCAGGGCATCGGCGTGGTGATCGAGGGCGAAAGCGGCATCGGCAAGAGCGAGGCCATGGTGGGACTGCTGGAGCGGGGCCACAGCCTCGTCGCCGACGATGTGGTATGCCTTTGGATCCAGGATGGCACGGAACTCATGGGCACCGCGAAGGATCTCGGACGCAACCTCATGGAGGTTCGCGGCATCGGCCTGATTGATGTCGCCGCCATGTTCGGCGTGGCCTCCATCCGGCATGACAAGCGCGTGAACCTCGTCGTCACCCTGAAACGCTGGGACGATGTGGAAGAAATGGACCGGCTCGGACTCGATCAGGCCCACGTGACACTCCTGGGACAGCCAGTGCCCCATATCGTCATCCCGGTCCGGCCCGGCCGGGACCTGGCGGGCCTCATCGAAGTCGCCGCACTCCAGACGAAGCTCCGGTCCACCGGGTACCATCCGGCGGCGGAATTGAGCGCACGCATCACCCGCCGGATGCAGGAGTCGTTGTAGGCGCCGGTCGGCCCGGAGGGGTGACCACCCTGGCTGGATCCGCACGGGACGGAGGCACGGGTCCGGGATTCCGGCGCTCCCGATCCAGGCGGTCCTCAAGCGCCGCCAGCTTTCGGGCCGCCGATTCGGCCGCCAGGCGTCCTCCGCCGCCGGCCACCGTCCGCGCCGCTGCCACGCGCCCCTTCCCGGCGCGGGCAACCGCATAGTCCTCGAGCACCTGCACGGCCTCGTTCACCAGCGGCGCCACGGTGGGGGGCGACCGGAGGCCGAGGGCGCGCAGTTGAGACACCTTGCGCAGGACGACCTCGCGCTGGGCATCGTAGTCCCACGACACGATCAAATCCCGCAGCGGCACCGTCAAGCGCTCGGGCAGGCTGGCGGAGTCCAGCCGCACGTCGGCGGTCTCGGTCAGGATCTCGGCAAGGCGATCGAGGACCCGTTCGCGGGGCCACCGCTGGCTGCCATCCGCCGCCAGAGCTTCCGTTGCCGCCACAGCCCACCATTTTTCAATGTCCAACAGACGAAGGAACCGGTCGGAATGGGTGCGGAGGAACACGGTCTGCCAGTTCAGGCTCTCAGGCAGGCGCCGGATGAATTCCCTGACCGAGGCGCGGCCGGAAGGCTCACGGAGCAACTCGTGGGTGAACAATGCGGTGCTGGCCTGGTAGAGGCGGAACCGGCCGGGATCGGCGAGGTCGTCCAGCGTCAGCAGGCTGAACTCTCCAAACGTCATCGGTTCCCCGCCCCCAAGCTGCGAGCGCACGATCCGCAGCGGGTCCGGCCGCCGCTCCAGGCGGTTGATCAACGTCCCCGATTCCGCCACCAGGTCACGACCGGAGGCCGCCATCAGCAACTCGTGAAGTCCCGTGGTCAGCCACAGGGGCGGCAGCGCACACTCCTCCCCGGCATTGGACCGGTTGGCCCGCTCCAGCACGACCACCTCGGACAGCCCCCGAACGAGCCGTTCCCAACCGACCTCCTCCGGCACCGGCATGGCGTATTGCCATCCGTCCCGGAACACACGCGGCTGGATGGAGAGTGGCCCGACGATCCGGGAGGACTCGCGGATCTGGAGATGCACGGCCCCCCGCCACGCATCATTGACCTCCAGCAGCCTCTCGATCCCGCGCTTGACGCGTTCCGCGGTGACCGCGAGCAGGTCGGGCCGCAGGACGATCACTTCGTTGGTGCCCACGCCCCGAACCCGGGACGCCGGCGCGGGCAGCGTGGTGCCGCGTCCATGCACCAGGAACTGGCCGCTGACACTCCGTGCCGTCACGGGCACCTCGATCGGGAGGGCCGGGAGCGCGCTCATGGCCCGTGGCCCCACCGAGATCAGCACTCCCAGGACGGCGAGTGCCATCGAGGGCGGGCGCCCGGCACATGAGGTCGGCAGACACATGGCGTCCGCTCAAGGGGCCGGTTTGGCCCCGGGCGATGCCGGCGTTGCGGCGGGGGCCGGGGTGGCGGGTTTGGGTTTCGCATCGGCCTTGCCGTCGGACTTCGGTTTGGCGGCCTCGGAATCACTTTTCGCGGCCGACTTGTAGCCCTCGCTTCGATAGTCCGTGATGTAGAATCCACTGCCCTTGAAGATCAGCCCGGCCCCGCCGCCGATGCCCCGTTGAACGCGCCCCCTCCCCCAGGGCTTCCGGGGACAAACCTCCTTCGGGCACACGGTCAGCGGTGCGGCGGTCATGGATTGCTGCACCTCGAACTGGGCGTCGCATTTCTGACAGGAATACTCGTACGTGGGCATAGTCTGGTTTGCGGAAGTAATCGGGGAAGGGCCGCGGCGTCAAGACACTCCGCAGCCGCGCGGAGGGGACCACCCGCCCCGGCCAGGCCGGCGGCGGTCCCGGGATCCCACCAGGAGGCGCCGCGGGGGTGGGAGCCGTGCGATCCCGGCCCCGCGGTCGGGGCAGATTCCAACCCGGCCGCCCGCCCTCTGGCGGGTTCCTGTCAGGCCCCCATGCCTTCCTCAAAGCTGCCGGCGGCGGCCGGCCAGCAGAGGTGGTCCGCGGTGTACCGGATGCCGTTGGCGCTGCAGAAGTCGAGATCCTTGTGGGCCGACTCCGCCTCCACCACCAGCGGCGCGCTGGCCACCCGGTGAAGCTTGCAGTAGCGGTCGCGATAGCCGACGTGCAGCAGCAGCTCCACATAACGCTGCATGTTGAGGTCCCCGGAGGGCAGGTCCGTGAACTGCATGCCCCGGCGCGGCCACGCAGGCTCCATGGCCCGCAACGGGAACCCGGGGCGGACGACGAAGTTTTTCACATGGGCGGCGTAGATGTAGGGGCCGACCTTGAGAAACCGGCTCTCCCAGGACTCGCCCTCCCAGCAGTGCGACGGGTCGGCATTGACCGCAAGGCACGGGTCGTTGTCGCAGATCTTCACCAGCATCAGGAAGTCGTCGGCACACATCGCCGCCGTGCCGGGGTGAATTTCGTGGCACAGCTTGATGCCATGCGCGTTGGCCGCCTTGCGAAGCCGCGCGGTCTTCTTCACGAAACGCTCCTGTCCCTCCTTCAAGAGGTCAAAGCCAGCTCCCTGCCAGAAACCCCATGGATACCCGCTCGCCAGTTCCCAACCAAAGGCAACCCCCCAGAACATCGGGAGGCTTTTCACCCCGAGCTCCGCCGCCAGATCCATCAACTTCAGCAGATACTTCTCGTGCCATGACTCGACCTTTTCCGGAGCCAGCCGGGCTACATCGGGGGGAATGAACGGATTGCCGGAACGGGTCCCCGTCCAGGCCGAGGTGTGCACCCAGAATGGACAATGGGCGCTGATGCCGTCGAGGGACATCTCCCGGTCGTCAAAGGCCGCCCGGATGTCGCGCACCTTGCGGAAGCCGCCCCTGCCGTCCCCCAGCATGTAGTTACTGGGTTGGGCGCCCGACGCACCGCTGTCCTTCGCGTAGTCGAGAAACTGTTCAAGGGTCTTGGCCCCGTGCTGGGCACCTTCAATGGATGCGTGGTAGGCGTTCGGCATATGCTGGAACGCCGATCCGTGTATCGAAAAGAGCCCGTGTCTGGCAATTGGATTCCCCAAATTCCGGGGATTTCCGGCAATTCGAAACGGGAGGCCGGCCCGCCCCACCGGACTCCATCACAAGGTCGCCGCCGCGAGCGGCGTCCACGCCGGGGAGTCCCCTGCCGGCTCGCGGACCGCCTCATGCTTCTCAATCCGCTCGCGCAGCTTCGCGAGGGCGATGTTTTGGAGTTGACGGATCCGCTCCCGGGTCACACCGAACGTGCGTCCGATTTCGTCGAGCGTCTTCTCCTTCTGGCCATCCAGACCAAATCGCTGACGGAGGATGCTCAGCTCGCGGGAATCGAGGATCCCGAGGAACTGCCCCACCATCCGGTGGGTGGTCTTTTCCTCGAGCTGTCCGTAGGGATCGTTGGACCCGGAATCGGGAACCAGGTCTGAGAGGCGGCTGGAATCATCGTCCCCGAGCGGTGCGTCGAGGGACGCCGTTTTCTGGGACGCCCGCTGCCAGAACCGGATCTTTTTGACGGGCACCTCCATCTCCTCCGCCAGTTCCTCGTCGGTGGCCTCCCGCCCAAGGAGCTCCTGAAGCTGATGGGCCACGCGCTTCAACTTGGTCACCTTGTCCACCAGGTGGACCGGGAGACGGATGGTCTTGGACTGGTTGGCCAGGGCCCGCTTGATGGACTGCTTGATCCACCAGGAGGCGTATGTGGAAAGCTTCCCCCCCTTGGCCGGATCGAACCGTTCAACCCCCTTCATCAATCCAATGTTCCCCTCGTTGATCAGATCCAGAAGCGGCAGGCCGAAACCGTCGTAGTCCCTCGCAATCTTGACCACCAGGCGCAGGTTGGCCCGGATCATGTGCTCGCGTGCGGCCGTGTCTCCCCGCTTGATCCGCGCCGCCAACGCATTTTCCTCGTCAATGGTCAACAGAGGCACCTCGATGGCATCGCGCATGTAGAGACTGAGGGCCGACTTGGTCTCAAATGGAGCCGGGGCCACCGGATCGGAGATTGGATCGGACCGACGCACTTCGACCGCCGGAGCACGCGTGCTCGACGCCGGAGCGTATTGGCCACCCGAGCGGCTCCTCGACCGCATCCGCGGGTTGCCAGCGTCGGCGAACTTCTCGGAACGACGAGCAGACTTCGTGAGATTCGTGGTCATGGTTTTCCTTGTAGTAACTCCGCTGACAGTACCCCACCCGGAGAACCCAGGTGACTTCTTACGAGTCAAAGCTGACCGGTGATCCAGTTTTGTCAATGTTTTGTTCATTTTTTGTTCACAAACTGAATGAACGCGAGAACACGGGTGATTTCGACCAAAATTCCTCAGAAATCAGGCTCGAATCAGGGGCGCGAATTGGGTGTAGTCCATGTTCTGGTTGAAAATGTCCAGTTTCTGTCCAACTGTCCGCCGTGCCGGAACCAATGCTGAAACACTCGATCAAGGTGGTCGCCCGAAGGACGGGCCTCAGCCCCCACGTGATCCGGGTTTGGGAGAAGCGCTATGGCACGGTTCGGCCCCAAAGGTCGGGCGGCAACCAGCGCCTCTACAGCGAGGACGACGTCCAGAGGTTGTCCCTGCTCAAGCAGGCAACCGATGCCGGGCACTCGATCGGAAACATAACCCACCTGCACGTGGCCGATCTCCACACCCTGCTCTTGAGCGCACCCGCACCCGTGCCGGCCGAGGCATCCGACCTCCGGCGCCTCACGGCGCATGCACCACCGAGGGACGCGACGGCATTGATCGAATCGGCCCATACCGCGGTGGCGGCCATGGATGCCGCAGCGCTGGAGCGGGTGCTCGAGGAAGGCTCAGTCGCGCTGGGCCAGACGGCACTGCTCGCGCAGGTGGTGGCGCCGCTCGTCCAAAGGATCGGTGACGGCTGGAGGGATGGCTCCCTCAAGGTCGCCCACGAACACCTCGCGTCCGCCGTCATCCGAACCTTTTTGGGCCATGCGGCCCGACCAATCGCGCTCCATGCGTCCGCGCCCGTGCTGGTGGCCACGACGCCGGCCGGTCAACTCCACGAACTGGGTGCCGCCCTTGCCGCCGCTGCGGCCCGGAGCCAGGGCTGGCGCGTCGTGTACATGGGGGCTTCCCTGCCGGCGGAGGAAATCGTCAGCACCGCGCAACACCACGAAGCCCGCGCGGTGGCGCTCAGCATTGTCCATCCGGCCGATGACCCGTTGCTGCCCGATGAACTCCGCCGACTCCGGCGACTTCTCGACCCTGCAGTGCGATTGGTGGTCGGCGGCCGGGCGGTTGACGCCTACCGCCCGGCCCTGCGGGAGATCAACGCCACGGTCTGCGAAACCCTCGGGGAATTCTTTGCCGCACTGGACCGGTTGCGGCAAAACGCCAACGGACCGGGACGGGTTGCCACAATCCGCTAGCAGACCTCCGGTCCCAACGGCCACTTCCTGAATCGTCCGAAGGCGCATGCTCTCACTGACCCACCTGGAATCCATCGCCCGACACCATGGCGGCGACCTCGCCGCAACCGTCGCCGGGTTTGACCTGGCGGGACGAACCTTCGGAGGAGGGCATCCGCCGGCCGTCATGGGCGTGATCAATCTGTCGGCCGACTCCTGGTATCGGGAGTCCGTGTGCCTCAGCACGGAACAGGCCGTGCGCCGGGGGCACGTTCTCGCCGCCCAGGGGGCCCACATCCTGGACTTGGGGGCGGAGTCCACACTCAGCCACGCAGCACGCGCCGATGAAGCCCTTCAGCAGTCGCGCCTGCTGCCGGTCGTGCGGGAGCTGGCCGCGGCGGGCCATCTCATTTCCGTGGAGACCTATCAGCCAGCCGTCACCCGCGCCTGTCTGGAAGCCGGCGCCCGGGTGCTGAACCTCACCGGCAACGACCGCTCCGCCGAAATGTACCGGATGGTCGCGGACCACGACGCAGCCGTCATTTTGTGCCACATCCAGGGGGACAATGTGCGGTCCGTTGGCGACTTCGAATCGGGTCCGGATGTTGCGGCCCGCATGCGGGATTCCTTTGCCCGCCAGATTGACGGGGCCACATCGCAGGGCGTCCGCAAGCTGTGGGTGGATCCCGGAATGGGTTTCTATTATCGCAACCTTCAGGACTCGGCGGTGCGGATCCGCCACCAGATGCAGGTGTTCCTGAACAGCTTCCGGCTGCGCAGCCTCGGCTGGCCGGTCTGCCACGCGCTGCCGCATGCCTTCGAGTGCTTCGGCGAAGAGGTGCGGTGTGCGGAGCCCTTCTTCGCGGTGCTGGCAGCCCTCGGGAAAACCGACCTGTTCCGCACCCACGAAGTGCCCCGCACGCGTGCCGTGCTCGACACCCTCGCCCTGTGGTAGACTCCAGGTCCGGGCATGAGGCGCGGCCGCAGATCCGGACCGGGGGCCTTGCGTCCCGATCCGCGCCCGTCACCCTCTCCGGAACGTGAAGCTCTCGGTCAAGAGCGACTACGCCGTGCGCGCCGTCCTCACCCTCGCACGGCATTACGGACAGGCGCGCGCCCTCCGCGTCGAGGAGATCGCCCGGGAAAACGGCGTGCCGCCCAACTACCTGGTCCAAATCCTCATCGAGCTGAAGTCCGCCGAAATCGTCCGCAGCCTTCGCGGCAAATCCGGCGGCTACCAGCTGGCGCGTCCTCCGGCATCCATCACCTTTGCCGACGTCCTCCACTGCGTTCACGGCGCCCTCTTTGATTCCCCCGCCTTCAAGGATCCGCGGTGTCCGCCCGAGCTTCGGGACGCCTGGCAACGCCTGCGGAAGGCGGTGGAATCGGAGGCGGCCCGGATGAACTTCCAGCACCTCGCGGAGGCCGGCGGCGATCCGGTACGCATGTTCTACATCTGACCCGCGTCCGCGGCTCCCCGCCCTGCCGGAGTAGGTCCGAAGGCGTCCTTGCCGGAGAGCTCCGTTCCGCCGCAGTCTCCGGGCGTGCAACTCCCGATTCACTCCCTCCCCTGTCTGGCGGTCCTTGCCCTTGGTTGGGTTGGGACTGTCAGGCTCGACGCCGAGATCACCGCGAAGCCAAAAGCCGGCTCCCAGGTGCCCGGCGCCTACCAGGCCGTCGTCACCCGGACCAACCAACTGGAGTTCCTGATCTACCTGCCCGGGGAGTATGAGGCCGAGCCCGAACGTCGCTGGCCGCTCGTGCTCTTCCTCCACGGCGCCGGCGAACGTGGGGCTGATCTCCAGAAAGTGGCCGTGCACGGCCCGCCAAAACTGGTTGCCGCCGGTCGTGAACTCCCGTTCCTCCTCGTGTCCCCACAGTGCCCCGAGGGCCAGACATGGGACGACGCAGCCCTCGTGGGGTTGCTGGACGACCTCCAAACGAACTTTCGGGTGGATCCACGGCGGGTGTACGCCACTGGATTGAGCATGGGCGGGTACGGCACCTGGGCCCTGGCGTTGCGACATCCACAACGGTTCGCCGCGGTGGCGCCCATCTGCGGCGGCGGCGACCGGATCCGCGCCCTCCTGCCCTCGCAGCAACAGGCGCTCAAGACGCTCGGAGTCTGGGCGTTTCATGGAGCCAGGGACACGGTGGTGCCGCTCGCAGAAAGCGAGCGGATGGTGGACGCGGTGAAGGGGGCCGGGGCGACCGATGTCCGGCTGACCGTGTATCCCGAGGCCGGGCATGACTCCTGGACCGAGGCCTACAACAACCCGGAACTCTTCGAATGGCTGCTTCAGCACAGCCGTTGAACACGGCGGCTGAGGTTTCCCCGCACTCCGGATGCCGTTCCGCACCCTGGAACTCTCCGACCCCCGTTTTGCCTTCGAAGGCCTGCGCTGGGCCACCGTCAAGAGTGACGCTCTGCAGGGGCGGGCGGACGTCACACTCTTCATCCCTCCTGAAGTCCTCGGAAGATCGGACGTGCCGCTGGTGATCCTGCTGCACGGGGTCTACGGATCCCACTGGGCATGGGCGATGAAGGGGGGCGCACACCGAACCGCCTCCCGGATGATGGCTGCAGGGCAAATCCCACCCATGGTCCTGGCCATGCCCAGCGACGGACTCTGGGGCGACGGCTCGGGGTACGTGCGGCACGCGGTGCAGGACTTCGGACAGTGGATTGTGGAGGAGGTGCCCGAGGTCGCCCGCGAAGCGGCCCCCGCCGTCTCGGACCGCTCGCCCCTCTTCCTTGCCGGCCTCAGCATGGGCGGCTTCGGAGCCCTCCGCCTCGGGGCCACCCACCCGGGTCGCTTCCGGGCGGTGTCCGGTCACTCCTCTGTGACCCGGGCCGAAGCGCTCCAGGCCTACATCGTGGAGGAGTGCGCCGACTGGAGCCGCCACCCCGAGGACCGGTCGGTGCTGGAAGCGATGCGGTGCTTTCGCGACCGCCTGCCGGCGATCCGTTTCGATTGCGGCACTGAGGATCCGTGGATCTCCGCGAACCGGGAATTGCACGAGGCGCTGGAGGGGGAAGGAATTCCACATCACTACGAGGAGTTCCCCGGGGGCCACACCTGGGAGTACTGGGAACGGCACCTCTCCGATTCGCTTCAATTCTTCGCGGACTGCCTGGCTTTCACGCCTCGACAACGGCAGAAATGCTGAGCGTCAGGGCCGTCGCGACGATTCGGCCCCGCGCCACCGGCGCGGGCACGACAACGCGGAGCCAGATCCGCGGCATTCCCCAGGCGGCGGGTCAATCAGTTCAGGGGACAGGACATCTGTTTTGCCCCTGATGGGTGCCGTCCGGGGAATGTGCAGGTGGGACGGGGTCAAGGGGCAGGACGTCAGTTGGACGCTGATGGATGTCCTGTCCCCAGGACCGCCCACGATTGGCCCAAGGCCCACGGGAATGCCGTTCATCGCTCAAGTTCACTCCAGCAGGCTTGCCCATGGCTCCGAAGGTTGTCCCTCACGACAATTGGGGACCGCGGCCAAATTCGCTCCAACGGTGTTCCCGGAGCCCCGGAGACGACTCGAGGAGGATGCCGTCATGATATGGCGCAATATCCGACGAACCACTTCTCCAACTGCCTCGCTGACAACCTGTTCGAGAATCCCTCGCCCGTCGTGATATTGGTCTCACGACAAGATGCCACCACCCCCGTCGTGGCTGCACCCTGACATCCAACATGCTCCCGCCATAAACTACGCATTGACAACGCGTTGCCCAAAGTCAGGATCGTCGCGACATCAAACTGTTCGGCGTTTCTGGCGCGCGTCCTGAGACATGACTGAGCAAGACTGCATCAAGGAGCTCGAAGCCGAAAAGGCCATGATGGTTTCCGTCTCGACTGGTGGTGCGCGCGTTCAGGGGGTCAACCAGGACTATATCGAGCACCGCCATCGCATTCGCCCCTTCCTCCTTACTATCGGCGTCGCAGACCCGAACCCATATCCAGACCTTTGGGCGTGGTATGGCAAGTGGAGCAGCGGAGAGTTACCGACATACCGTTCGCGCCGGGAGTATCTTATCCAGCTCTTTCAGCCTACGACGGACGCACCTTCCCGCCGTGCGGCTGGCATTGTCACCGAGCCAGCAGTAGGCACGACAGGTTGGACGCGCGTTGACCGCGGCGTTGACGCTATCCGTCAACGGCTTGAAACCGCCTGCACCGAAGAAGAGTTCCAGACTGTCGGCTTGCACTGCCGCGAGACGTTGATTTCGC
Organism: Verrucomicrobiia bacterium; assembly: GCA_019634635.1. Taxonomy (NCBI): domain Bacteria; kingdom Pseudomonadati; phylum Verrucomicrobiota; class Verrucomicrobiia; species Verrucomicrobiia bacterium. Next base: position 64,529 of record JAHCBB010000021.1, on the reverse strand, counting down.
TTGGGCAGGCTGTTTATCACCTGGCTCAGCATACCCCGTCCGACGGCGTTACGCCCAGTGCCACCGACGGCTATCGTATGCTCGAGGCGTTTATCGCCAGCATGCTCTCCGGCAGTTCCAACGAGACAATCCAAAACATGCCAAGACAGCTTTGGAGTTAGCCAACCAACTTCAACACCGCAGAACGGCAACCCTTCGCGATGCTGCACTTTGTAGCGAGGCGACTGGCGCCATCATCAACATCATTTCAATTATCTCGGACAAGCGATAAACGCCTCAATTCCAATACCCGAAACGTCGAACAAAATCGCTGCACTCGAACCGCCGCTCCCCGCTTCGAGTCTGGGCACCCAGTTCTTCGGAGGTTGGATTTGCAGTCAGGGCTCGGTTTCGGCGGCGGTCGCTGAGCTTGGTCGTTGTCATACGCCTGCATGAACCACGCCTACATTCTTTGGATCGCCACTTTCGCCTACGCACTTCACATCGTCGAGGAATACACCTTCGATTGGAAGGGCTGGGCGACGGCCGTAATCAAACTGCCCGTCACTTGGATTCACTTCGCCATCGTCAACGGGGTGGTGATCGTTCTGGGGATATCCTGTGCCTCGGTCGGTTGGTCGTGCGCCGAGTTCGCCTTGTCGCTTCCGGCGTTGATGCTGATCAACGCGACGTTCTTTCATGTCCTCCCCTTTCTGCTCACTAGGGGACGATGGTCGCCTGGGCTGGGTACAGCCGTCACCTTGTTCTATCCGATTGCCGTGTGGGCCTACTACGGTGCTCATCTTGACGGCATCCTATCCTCACGAGTGTTATGGCTCTCGCTTGTGCTCGGAGCACTGCTGATGGCCTCCCCAATTTTGATGCTCAAGTTGCGCCTTCGCCCGTATTTCAAACAAGACAAGGACTAGGCCGTATGCTCTACAGGATCATTGGTGGGTAGCGAACGATTGAATGAATACGGCTAACCAAACCAAAACAACTGACATCTGTGGTTGAATCGATGGTCACTAGCCTGCTCGCGAGTGAGGACTCATCGGTGAGAGGAGCAGGGCTGTGGTTGGCCAGCTATGCGGACGCGGTACTTGGAGCCAAACTCCAGCCTCCAAGGTTTCAAGTGCGAAGCGCTGGCAAGCTGCGGCCCGCCGGTGCTCCACCGAATGCCGGCCCCGCTGACGCTGGGCCGGAATCGGTAAGCTGATCATTGGCGAAGACTCGTCGTGACGTATGAATATCCTCGGCATAGCTGCGATCACTCTGATTGCTGGCGGCGCGCTGCTGTCGCCGTTCGTTTTGTTCTGGTCAGTTTATTGCCTCGCTCGGAGCAGTCGTCGCATGGAGGGCGTCTTCATCCTTGCAGTGGGACTCATCGTTGCAGGTGTTTTGGTGCTCGTCGGTGCGCTCACCGCGCCGACGGATTCACCCGGGCATTTCCGCTTCCAAGCTCTCGTTATCGTCGCCGGCTTTTTCAGTTTCGGAGCGGTAGCCGGCAAAGCGCTTCACCTTATCGCGTCGCGATGGCGATGGTTTGCTCGATGAATTATAGAGTGACGGGTTCAAAAATTGACAAACTGCTCTCGCTGGGCGCTGGGGGTGATGCCGATGAAGGCCATGAGCTGCGAGGGATGGTCAAAGCGGGAGAAGTCGCCGATCTCGGCGACCCAGGTGACGGCGTTGATCAAGGCCAAACACCGGAAACACATGAAGGCCTGAACCAGGGGAAGGCGCTTCCAGATCTTGACCTGTGCCTCCAAGGCGGCTTCGAGCCGTTGAATGCGATCCGCGGGATCGTTCACCGCGTTGAGCAGTTCCTCGAAGGCGATCTGCTGGGCGGGGAACGGGAATTTAATGGTACTCAGGTCGTTGAGGTGCGCGGCAGTCCAGGAGGATTTGCCGGAATAGCGTTTGCCGTATCGGAGCAGGAATCCCTTGATGCGCTGACGACAGCGGCGCAGATCCTCCACGGCGGCGAGCCGGCAACACACCAGGTCCCGGATGGCCTCATCGGCTTCGTCCGGGACGTGGATGGAGGTGAGTTCGCCGGCCCGGAGGAGCCGGGCCAGCGTCAACGCGTCACGGCGATCGGTTTTGACCCGGTCGGAGGCCCGCTTGGGGATGAGCGAGGGACTGACAACGTCGCCGGCGATGCCCTGAGCCAGGAGGCGGCGGCAGAGGGCGAAGCCGGTCGGACCGGCCTCGTACACGTAGCGGGCCTGGGAACCGTCTCCGGTCAGGCGCTTGTGGAGCTTGTCCAGCGCGCGGGTGTGGGCGGGGATGTTGCCCCAGGAGCGGACCTCGCCCGCGGGATCCGCGATGGCGACGGCAATGGTTTCGGCGTGGACATCCGGGCCGACATGCTTGAGCTTTTGTGCTGTGGGTGACGGGTTCATGGGGCACTTCGGGTTGACGGGCTGGCGGAGGGATCCGTCCGGCCACAACCCTGTGGCTCTGGAGGCCGCCAACGCGGCTTTTAACCCACGTCCGCCCGACTCGTCACCCACGCTCAACTGTTCGTTGTTGAGCCATTGGGTCTATGGCCGCTTCTGCGCGCTTGCCCTGAAACGGACGCAGGGGTAGTCGTCTTCCATGCCAACCACGATTCTCAAAGCCCACTATGACGGCGAGCACATCGTTCTCGACGAGCCATTCCAGTTGCCCGCGAACGCCCCGCTCATGGTCACGGTCATCGCACCCGACGAAGAGCGTTCCGAGTGGGCGGCCCTCGGTGCGCAGAATCTCGCCAGAGCCTACGGCGACGACGAACCAGAATACACGAGTGCTGACCTCAAACCGCAATAACCGATGGCGATGTCGGACTCACGCCGCTGCCGCAGGCCGATGGACGCTTCAAGCCTCGCCCGGCGATTCTTCTACGACGGATGCCTCCATTTGGCGATTGGCGCATCTGCGGCGTCAGTTCGCAGCTTCACCAGCAGGTCGTCGGCTTCGGCGAAATTATCGAGTCATCGCACCCGGACTTTGCAGGCAGCGGCCTCAAGGTCGCTTCGGTCATCCGTCTTGGTTTCCTCACCACCATGCCAGCCGAGCGTTTTCTCGGCAGAATCGGCTCCATCTCACATGAGCGTCACGCGCGTTTGCTCGACAGGCTTTCAAGGTTCCTCGCAATGGAACGAAGCGCCAACCCCGAAGCGGAATAGGTCGGGCGGCCGGAGTGTGAGGTTGGAATGGGCGTGGGACGCCCGACTAATTTCGCGGTTGGACGGAGTCGCGGAGGAGGCCCGGGCCGTATAGGACGACTACCTGGATCGGGTGGATCGAAGGAGCCCGGAGCGGGCACAACGGGAGGACCACCGTGTGGACAACGCGCGATCTGAGCACGTTGGGATATGAAATGGGGTGTTCCGACCCGGTGGCCGGGACCCTGACGGTGGAAGTGCACCGGATGGGCAGTGACTTGCAGAATGTCGCCATCGCCCACCTCTGCACCGTGTCAGCGCCGAACTGAAATCCGGGTGAAGTTGGTAGTTTGAAAACCGGGTTCTGGAGGGGGTTGGCAGGCGTCTTCTTCCAATCCAAGCGAAACCTCTTGTTCGTTCTTCTCCCATCTTCCTGAATCGCAATCACCCGTCCCTGCCGTTTCACCGTGCCGCCTTGGGCGACTCGTAGCCTGGGGCCGTTGAGCGCTTATCGGGATTATCACTTCCACGGTTCTCAAACTGGCGGTTTTGACCGGTGTTCTCGCACGCGACGACACTTTGTGGAGCTGACGCGGCCACCGACATCGGTGGCGGCGGCGGACGGATACCGGATCGTGCTGGAGGACGGGGGTGGCCGCAGCCTGCGTGTGGAGCTGGGCGGGGACCGGGAAGCGCTGGAGCGGCTGGTGTCGCAGTGTTGGAGGGGCGTCGCATGCTCCAGATCACCCCGCAGATGCGTCTGTTGGTGGCGGTGGAGCCGGTGGACTTCCGCAAGGGGATTGATGGACTGGCCGCGCTGTGTCGTTCGGCGCTGGGCAGCGATCCCCTGAGCGGTGCGCTGTTCGACAATCTCTCGTCCCAGGTGAGGTGTCTCCACGACCAGGCCGCCCGCCCACTCCAGTGCCCCCGGCCGGTGCCCAAAATTTTGACCCCATCACCTGCCGCGCTCCAATCCCCTCCACCTTACGGAATCCCTGCGCCAACGGGCCACAATCTTGCATTCCCCTCCAGGCCGGCCTCAAATCCATCGAACTGCTTCGGGCAGAACATATGGGGCTGGGATTCCAACTGCGCCGGCCGTAATTTCCGCATCGCGCCGTAGCCTTTCGCAGAAATTGAACTGGAGCTTTCAATCAGTTGATTCGCAGCCGGTAGAATGCGCCGGAACTGTCCATCGGAGGCGGGGAGAGTTCAATTTCTGCGGTTCCCGGACGCGGCGGCGTGATGGTTCCCTCAGTGACCCATGAGCCCGGCTGGAGAGTCGTGGACCGGTCGAGGTGGTACTGCCGGCCGGCCTCGCTCTGCCAGGAAAGAATCCAGCGATCGACGCCGGTCGAGGCGGGCCGAATCGCAAGAACCAGGGGCGCTGGCGCTGGCGGGGGTTGGAAAAGGCCGCCGCGTTTCTTGAGATAAAGCTCCATCCCGGCGCGTTCGGCGGGCGGAAGAGCGCGGTCAAAGACCAGCCATTCGACGATGTCGCCGATGAGGAAATGGCTCCCTTCAAGGTAGTTGCCGAGGAACATCTGGGAGGCGTCCACACGGTACGGATTTGCCGCGCGGGTGTTGAGGATGAGGGTGCCATCCTTGAAGAGCCGATGGCTGTTGGGGTCGTCCTCGCCATAGACCTGGGTGAGGATCTGCCACGTGTCGGCGGGAAGGGACGTGTTCGGCGCGTAGGCGTCCCGCCCGTCGAAGTGGTAGGCGTCATCCCCGTTGCGGCGGGCCAGCGTCATCATTGATCCGGCGGCGCCGGGCCTGCCGAGGGAGTAGAGGTGGTCATTGCCGGAACTGCTGGCGACGTTGAAGCGGCACAGGGTGAAGATCGTTGCGGTGGTGAGTTGCCGGGCGATTCCCCCGGTGATCCATTCGTCGCCCCGGAACTGGATGGCCGGCAATCCGAGGTCGGTGTCCACCCGCACGGGGAAGCCGTCGAAACCGCCTTCGGGATTGATGAAGCGCACCCCCGCGGCCTGATCCGTCCAGGTCACCACATTGGGGCCCTCGAGTTCGATGCCGGCATCGGCCTTCAGCCAGAGCAATGGAGGACCGGTCGTCGCCACGGCCGCCGTGGGGCTTGGCGGCAGGACGACCACCCGTGTCCCCGCTGGATGGCTGTATTTCGTTGGCCGACTCAGCATGAGCGAACCCCGGTTCTCGATGGTGTTCAGTTCCCATTGGGGCGTGTCGGGCGCGATGATGACGTCATCCCCGATCCGGAAGAGGTTGCGCCAGTCGGCCCCGAGGAAGTCCTCCAAGATGGGCAGGCGCAGCGCACCCGCGGCGACGTCGGTCAACAGGATGGTTTCCGGCACGAGGACAATGCCATCCGGGCCGCACTCGGCTCCGGGCGAGGTGGCCATCCAGGAGCCATCCGGGCTTCGTTCCTGCAGTTCGTTGTTCTGGCCGAGGCGATAGATGGAACCGTTGCGGGCACCCGTGACGATGGCGCAGGTGGCCAGGAAGCTGGTGTTGTGAAGTTGATCGGTGTCTATGAGCGCCTGACGCACCGCACTGAAGCCGGTGGGTGTGAGTTTGGGGGCGACATCCGTGGGGCGGGGCAGGTCCTGGCGGTCGGCCACCTGGCGACGGATGACATCGGCGACCGATGTGGGGCCGCCATCGAGGAACACGAGGGAAGCCAGCGGGTTCTCGGGATCGATGACATTGTTCAGGTCGGGCGCCTTAGTGGGATCGATCCAAGCCACCCGACGTTCTCCATTGAAATAGACCAGCAGCGGTTCACCGCGCTTGGCGGGGTCGGTCGGGTGCCAGAGGTGATCCCGCATGAACTTGTTGCGAAGCTTCTCGGGCGCCAGGGAGGAGCTCCATGGATGCTGCGCCTTCATGACATGTTGAAGGATCCGGGCGATCCGGTTGCCGTAGTCCTTGATTGCCTTGGCTGGATTGATGCCGAAGCGGTACCCGGAGATATCGGCCGCCATGACCACGTCCACGTCGCCGGAGACGCGGCGGAGGACTCCGGGTTTGCCCCCCACGGTTCCGGGTAGATCACCCAATTCATCTTCCAGCCAGACTTCGTAGTACTCGCGATCGCGTCCGACGAAGTACTGGTTGTCCGGCGGTTCGGCGACCTGCCGCAGTTCGAGTTGACGGGGCACGAAGGTCTTCTCATCCCCGGGTTGGAAGACATCGAGGTTGATCCTTGGGTCGGTCACCGAACCTTTTGCCGGCACATCCAAGGTGCCCTTGAGTGTCGTCAGCCGGGTGGTGCCGTCCCCGGTCACGACCTTGTTGGCCTTGAATTTGAGTTCCAGGTATTTGGAACCGGGGCGGATGGTGTCGTCGAACGGCATCTGCATGGGATCGGCCGGCAGGGAACCGTTGCCGTACCACTCCTCCCAGCGCTCGCGGTAACGTTCGATGACGGCCTCGCGCACCTCGGGGGTCGCACCTTGCAATCGCGCGTCCACGACATGGGGAGGCAGGGGCTCCGCGATGATCACGGAGCCCCGATCGCCGGCACCTCTGAACAGATTCTTCTCATCGCCGTAACCCACGCCGCGGCGATAGCCCAGGTAGGTTTCGTCGATCAGATTCACGTTCTTCTGTTTGATGGGGACTGGTTTCGGCGTCATGCCGAGCCGGGTGGACATCCACTCGAGGGTCTCGTCGGCCCGGGAGCGGATGGCGACGAGAATTGGCAGGCCGCCGTCCTTGAAGTTGGAGAGTTTGATCAGGTTTTCGTCGGTGACCTTGTCCACGGCCCAGCCGCGGATGGCCTGAGCGCTGTTGATCAAGGTGCCGCCCTTGAGATTCCGGAGATCCGCCGTGGCGGGGACCAGACGTGGGTGGCCGGCCTCCCCGCGTCGGGCGATGGCGGCCGTGGCGGATTCCGCCGCATTGGCGGCCTGGATCGCCTCCTTCTCCGCGGCGGCCGCGATCTCGTCGGCAATCTTGGGGCTTTTGACGAAACGCTTCCAGATGAGTCCCAGTGCGACATCTTGGACGGCCTCCTCGGTGACGAACTTCGCGGCGGGTCGCAGCCAGCCTGTCAGGTGGTCCGCCGTCCGTGCGTTGAATTCGTAATCGTAGTCCCAGGATTGGCGCTTGAGATCGGCCAGTTTGTTGATGAAGGCATTCCACGCGGAGTTGACGAGGGGTTTCACCTGTTCGACAGACTCGAACTTCCTTCCGTAGTAGGCTTGGACCTCCGCGGCGATGGCGTCGAGTTCCTCGCTCTTGGTGGTGGCGGAGACCCCTTGGTGGACGGCCAGGAACCATTCCGTGACGGTCGTCTGGTATTTGAACGCCGCAACGAGGGCGAGCATGGCTTCCTCCTCCAGTTGATTGCCCGCCCTCACGGCGAAGGAACTCAGGCTCCAGGCGGCGGTTCCATAGGACGAGATGATCTGGCCGATATTTTCGAGGGCGAATGCTTCACCGATGCCCTGGATGGTGTTGTTCAGCCCGGCCCCGCCGACCGTGAAGGTGAATTCGACGGGATCGAGCTCCCGGGTCGGCAGTGGGTTGGGTGCCACCGGGACGTAGAGGGCCGTCACCCCGCCGAAGGAGACTGCGCCGCGGCCCCACTCCACCAGGATGTTCTCCGGTTGCAGTTCGCGCACCGCGCCATCCTCGCCGATGACCTGACCGCCGACCGCGAAGTCCACGATGACGGCCTTGTAGCTGGGGTCCCGGATGAATCGCTGGTCCAGACCGGGGATGCGCGCGGTCTTCACCCGGGCATGGAAGCGGGCCTCATTGTCCGGCGTGTCAGGGGTCAGGATGGGGTTGAAGATGCCGAGGAAGCCGTCGGGCGGCATGGGTGAGTGGAGGTCCACCGGGCCGGAGACGCTACCTTGGCCATGATTGAGGATGTGGATGGGATCAAGGAGGACCGTCTCGTTGTCGGTGAGATTCTTGACGGAACCGGCGATGTTGACAGTCTCGCCCTCCTTGATGAGGAGGGTTTCGTTAAGCACCTCCAACTGGACCGATAGGACGAGGTCGCCGAGCACCGGGTGAAGGCCCAAACCCCGTTCTTGCAGGCCGGTGTTGACGCCGATCTGGCGGGCGGTGAAGAGGGCGGCGAAGGCAAAGATCCCCGGCCGTTCCGCCTCGACGAGGAAATCGAATTCCAGCGGGGGATCATCCTCCGTCAGCACGCGCTGGATGGTGGCCTGGGGCGGTTTCTGTCGCACGGTCAGCGGGAAGGGCACGGGCTGCGGCACGGCGAGGGCGAAAGGTTGTCCGGGCACCCCGGTGGCACGCACCTTGTCGATGTCCAGGCCGCCGTCGCCCATGTCCCATCCCTGCAGGGTGACGTCCACCACCGGCTTGCCTCCCTTCGGAACGCTGACCTTCACCCGAACGGGCATGTGCCCGGGCTCGTAGCCGGGGTTGCTGGAGAGTTCGCCGTTCGCGGTCGGCTTCTTGTTCAACTGCAGGGGCGGATCGAGGAAGGTGACCTCGACCTTCAAGCCGGAGACGCTGCCTTGGAGGGCCCCTTCCGCTCCGATCACCGGACGGCCTGCGGCGTCGGTGCCGGTGACCTGCGTGGTGTGCAGGACGAATTGCCCGGCATTCACCACTTTGAGAGTCCAGTCGAAGGAGCGGGATTCGCCCGGTTGCAGGTCTCCGACGGCCAGGTCGGGCGGCTCGGCGACGACCTCGAAGACCTCGGGGATGACCAGTGCAGGCGAGCCGGCAAACCGGACACCGGACAAGTCGCCGAGACCATTCCTCGACGCCCGGACGGTGGCGCGGACCGTGACGGTCTCCCCGAGGGTCGGCCGGGAGTCGAGTCGATCCACGAAAGCCATGGACACGGACAATTGGGGTGGTTGGACCGTGACCTTGTTGGTCCGCGTGGCGAAGGCGCCGGCGGGATTGGTGGCCCGGAGGATGACATCGTAGACGCCAGGCTTCTCGTAGTCGTGGGAGGGTGCGGCGAAGGTGTCGCCTCCCGAGCCGTCGCCGAACGTCCAGAGGTACTCCAGGGCCTTGCGTTTCGAGTCGGTGGAGGTGGAGGTGAACTTGACGCGGCCGGGAGCGTTGGGGGAGACAATGGAGCTGAAGGACACGTTCGGCGGCGGAACGATCAGGTCGGCCGTCCAGCCGGAAGGTGGCGGGGTGGTGGGGAGCAGTGGGCAAGGCGAACCCTCCGCCGGCCCGGTTCCCCAATTCCCGCCGACTCCAAACACAAAGTTCTCCCCAGGGTTGGGTCGCGGGTTGGTCCAGTCAGGATTGATCCGGCGGCCATTCGCATCCAGCGCATTCACCACATAGTCGGCGGTGTTGGTGTACACCAGGAAGGCTGGGAAACGCGCGTAGAGGTAATGCCCGCAGGCGCGACCGAATCCGCCGGTGTGCAAATAGTCCCATGTCACATAATAGGGCTGGATCGGGATCACATTGGTCACGGACTGCTGGGCCTGGGCCGTCCCGCCCAACCCGGCCGCCGTGACCAGCATCAGGCACCCAAGTAAACGCGCCGGAAGCGTCTTCCACCACGTCGCGCCGGAGCGGATGCGTTCGAAGGGTTCAGGCGCTTGCTCCGTGCCGACTCTCTCGGTTGCCGAAAACCCGGCGAAGCCCGTTGAGCGGCCGGGATTCCGGTCCAAACCGGGGGCATTGCGAGTGCTGCATTGCCAAGACTTCATACACCGACAGTTTTCCTCATCCGCGGCATCAGGGTTGAACGTTGTGACGATGGCGACGCGGATTCTCCAAAACAAGAAGCGATTCTGAAGATTTCTTGAGCTGGAGGGGGCGCATCTCAGCGGCGCGTTCAGGGGGGACAGGGCATCTGTTCAGTTCAAGGGACAGGACGTCTGTTGGACGCTGATGGATGTCCTGTCCCCAGGACCGCCCCCCTGAACCAGCATCTTCAATCTCTGTCGCATCAGCCGGATCTTCCCCGCTTCTCCGGTGGTTTCCTGCGCCCGTCTGGGCGGGGTATCGTCAACGTTTATGGAGGTCCGCAGGCGACAACAATCCCCGCGCTGGATGCGTCATCAACGTCGTCAAGGAGTTCCCCTCGTGCCATGGTCACGGCGTGAACAACGAGGCGACGAAACCGATGAAACACCTGCTGCAGGTCTTGCGGAGCTCGGAGACCCACTGGGTGGGCAACGGATTTCCGGTCCGGTCGGTGTTTGACTACAACGGGCCTGGGCGCGAGCTGAGCCCGTTCCTGCTGCTGGACTATGCTGCGCCCCACGCTTTTCCGCCCGGTGACGAACGACGTGGCGTCGGAGCCCATCCGCACAAGGGGTTCGAAACGGTGACCATCGCCTACCAGGGCGAGCTGGAACATCGCGATTCCAGCGGCGGCGGCGGCCGGATCGGTCCGGGGGATGTGCAGTGGATGACGGCCGGTCGGGGCATCGTCCATGAGGAGTTTCACTCCGACGACTTCACCCGCCAGGGCGGCACCCTCGAGATGGTGCAGCTCTGGGTGAACCTGCGCGCCCGGGACAAATCTGCACCGCCGGGCTACCAGACCCTGCTCCGGGAACAAATCCCCACCGTGGATCTGTCAGAGGGGGCGGGGTCCCTTCGGGTGATCGCCGGCGAGTTCGGCGGCCGAAGGGGCCCGGCGAGGACCTTCACCCCCGTCACGTTGTGGGACGTAGCTCTCCGCGCCGGACGGGCTGCCACCTTTCCACTGACCGAGGGTCACACCACCGCATTCCTCGTCCTGGGCGGAGAGGTGTCGCCGGCGGAGGGTCGGACCGCCGGGGCGGGCGATCTGGCCTGGTTCTCCCGGGCAGGATCAGTGATCGCCGTCTCGGCGATGTCGGAGGCCCGGCTGTTGGTCCTTGGCGGAGAACCGATCGCCGAGCCGGTGGTGGGCCACGGCCCATTTGTGATGAACAGCCGCGCCGAGATCCTGCAGGCCTTCGAAGACCATCAATTGGGCCGCATGGGCACGATACCGGACTGAGGCGTGGGCTCTCGCAGCGATTCGAGCAGGCGACGCACGGGACAGGGGAGTTGCTGGATGTTGATGGATGTCCTGTCCCTGGCGATGCTGATGGCTGGCCTGTCCCTAAGATCCCACATCCGCCGACCGGGAGGCACCCTCACCAAAATCCCATGCTCCACTACGCCGTCGTCTTCTTCATCATCGCCCTGGTCGCCGCCGTGCTCGGGTTTGGCAGTCTCGCCGGGACTGCCGCCATGATCGCCAAGATCTGCGTGTTCGCCTTCCTGATCTTCGCGGTACTCGCGCTGCTGAAGAAGCGGTAGCCCGCGGCGCGGCCGTGGTGAGGTGCCGGGGACGGCCCAAGTCAGCCACCGCAGTGGCGCACTTCAGTCCAGGGGGGCGCATGGCGTCGTTGTTGTCCTGTATCGTCCGGCCTGTCGGATCGCCCGCGGCTTCAGCCGCCGGCCTCCGCGCGACCGGACCGGAAGGATCGTTGGCTCAACGGACCTCCGGCTCAAGCACGTGGCCCGAATCAAGGTCGGCGTCGGCCATCATCGCGCCACAGGCGGAAGGCGCGCATCGCATCGAAGAAGCGATTGGTCAGCTGGAACCGATCGTCGTGCAGGACCGGGGATGCCTGGACGGTCCGCCAAAAGTTGGTCGGGGACAGCGCCTCGGTGGATTGCACCCACCAGCCGCTTTCCGAGGCCGGCCAGCTCAGAACGCTCGTGATCAGGGAGAGCTGGTTGGTCACAAGGGACCGCTGGCTCCCGGGGGCGCCTGAAAGCTCAACTTTGGTTGCGGACGCCTCGGTGGTATGAACCAGTGACAATCCAGGGCCGGCGACCACCTTCACGGCAGGTGCCAGCACGACGGTGATCCGGCCATCTGTACGACCATCGCGATCTCCAATCCCACCATCGCTCAGGGACCACCCTCGACCTCCAGGCGCCGGAGGTGGTCCGCCTCCCAGTTCCACCCATCGGGGCTGCGTTTCGCCCGCCGGCACAACCAACGCCAACAGCGCCTCCCAGCGGGTGGCGTCGTGAATCCGGTTCGTCAGCATCACAGAACCTCCGGAGGAAACACCCGTCAGGGAGAAAGCCACCGCCCCAAAGGACAATGCATACCCCGGAGGCACCGGTCCAAGACGACGTGGATCCATCGGGACGACATCCCGGAATGCCACGCCCTCGCCAACGGAGAGCGTGAACCAGATTCCCGCAACTCCGGGAAAGGAGACCACATTGGATTGCAGGGCATCCGGGATGCCGTCGCCGTTGCCGTCGCCGCGTCCCTGCAACCGGCCTTGGGGTGAGGCCACCGATCCTCCGGAGAAGGACGCCTCCGCGCCAGCGGGAACGAGAGACTCCACGTCGTCGCTGACGCCGTCCTGTTCCGAATCCTGGGGGCCCTGTGCCAGCACGGCATTGGAGACCTGGGAGGTGTTGCCTGACGGATCCACCGCGAGCGACGTGACATACTCCCCGGGCGTCACCGGACCCTCCAGATGGGCAACGATGTCCACCTGTCCCGACGCATCGGTCGGGAACTCCGCGTGGCCCAGGTAGCGACGGGCGTCGGAGTAGCCGTTGTCGGAGGCATAGAACTCCAGCCGGTACGTCCACGCCACGGGTGCCATATCAAGGGACCCCTCCAGGCGGGTCTTCCCATCCCCGAGGGTCGCCCGCCTCAGCACCGGATAGTTGAGCAAAGTGTTCGGGCCTGTGTCGGCATCCCCCTCATCGTTGACGTCACCCGCGAGTCCCTCGGGATCCTCCGCGCCCAACAGCGAAATGGCCCGGCCGGTGTTGCTGAAAATCTCGTTCCTGAAGAGCGCGTTGCCCGTGCCTGAGGCGATGTGAATTCCCGCCATGCGCGAAGGGGGGGCACCGGCCCGGCCGTTGTAAAAGATGCGGTTGTCAACGATCACGAGGCCATGGACGGGACGGCCATCGCCACCCACCCGGATGCCTTCGAACAGGTGGTCGGCAATCACATTGTCGCTCACAAAGGACTCCGTCCCCCGCCCCGCCACCTCAATACCCACGTACTGGTGTGAACTGCCGGTGCCTCCGTCCCCCTCCTCGTCAAAGCCAATCTGATTACCGGAAATCTGGAATCTCCGGGCGTCCACCGCGCGAACACCCCACTGGTTGAACACCAGAAGATTGCCGGCCTCGCGCTCCCCGATTCGGTTCCCCTCACCGCCGAATCCAACGCCGACAACATTGCCCAGGCCGGACCCTCCATCGCTGATGCCAATGCCGTTCCCAAGCACCGCATTGGACCGCCCATGCAGCGACACGCCGATCAGGCAGTTCCCGATGCGGTTTCCCACAGGCACCTCCCCGGGCAGGCCGCCAATGAGGTTGTCGTCGGACTCCACCAGAACTCCCACCCAAAGACCGCCGCCCGCCTGGGCCGTCCCCTTCTCGCCCGACCGGGAGGGCCCGATCAGATTGCCCTGAATCCGGGTTTCGTCCGCGCCAGGCCGCAGCCAGATGCCGGGACCGGAGTACAGCGTCGCAACCTCCTGTCCCTCCGAAGGCACGCCATAGGTCACGACGGTTCGATACCCCGTGTCGGCACCCGAAATCACGTTGCCCAATCCGGCGTCGCCAATCTGGTTTCCCCGTCCCTCCACCAAGATGCCACCGCCGGTGGTGAAGTTTTCCGGATCATCCGACGTCACCCCATTGGCCTGTGAGATCTCCCCGGTGAGATCGGTGCCGACAAAACAACGCAGGACGGTGTTCTCGTCGCCGGCGAGATGAATTCCAAAATCCGGGAACCAGGAGATCGCCATCCCCATGATCACGCACCCGTCGGCCTGGACAGACAACCCGTGCCAGTCGGCCAGTGCATCCGGATTCGTGGACAGGCTGCCGGGTGCCGGAATGCGAATGCCAGTCAGTTCGACCGGCGGCAGGGGGGACTCGGGATTCTGCGAGTAGCCGTCCAGCAGAACCGGGCCGGTGATCGCCGGCAGAACCGATTCGGGGCTGATGGTGGCGGAGGGGAGCAGCCGCTCGTTGGCGTCCTTCAACGCGAAGCTGATCCACTCCAGGCCATTCAAATGATTGGCCGTCTGAATGGCGGCGCGGAGGGTGCACTCCGGCGTGCCGTCCGCAAACTGGCGCCCGGTGTCGCAACAGCAGTCTTCAGGATCGTCGTCGGGCAGATCGGCATCGGAATTGACCACGATCCGGAACGCCGCCTGACTCACGGCTTCCACGGCATCGAGCGTCACCCCGGGCTGCCGGGGGCTGGTCAAGGTGAGCAGCGACCGCTGGACCCCGCCCGCCTCGAGATCGGTCTGCACCGCCGCGACCGCCAACGTGTGGAAGCGGCCTGGGGACAGCGGCGCCAACTCGAGGCCCTCCGCCGAGCGCACATCCTCCGAGACATCCCGGTCGCCCATTCGGTACGACACCCACCATCCGTTGGTGCCGGATTCCGCGGCCCTGATGCGGAAGGTCTGCGGGGTGGCGTTGTCGTTCTGAACGAGCACCTCGAAATTCGAAAAGGCCCCAAGGCTCACATGATTCGTCCGCATCTGTGCCGCGGAAGGCGTCTCCTCGTACACGTCATCCGCAGCGCGACGGGCCGCGCTCTGATGGGCGCCTCGGATGAGCAGGTCCCCGAGGATCTGGATGCGCACATCGGCACTGGTGGCCGGATTCGAAACCAGCGGACGGCCCTCCTGGGTTCCCACCACGGTGCCGGTGAACCGGACCCGTCCGAAGTTGGTGGCGAGATAGCGGTTGGTGAACGTGACGCTCTCGCCGGGGTTCAGCCGGGCGACGCCGGCCGGGGACGGCCCGGTCAAAAGCCGCACTCCACCGTCGCCGGCGACGGCCAGCGGCGCGTCGAAATGCACCTCCGTCGCCAACCCGGAGGTGTGGTTGGTCGCCGTGGTGCGCACCTCAATCTCCTCGTCGAGTCCAACGGTCTCCGGCGCCACCGCGATGCGGGCCCCCAGCGGCGGGGTCTCGAACCGGATCGTCGCCGGAGGAAGCCCCTGTTCGAAGGGTCCGCAATCGCTGCGTCCAAGGACCACAAAGCCACCGATATACGTCCCATCCGCAACGGCCTCCCATTCAAACGCCGCCGCAAACTCCCCTCCGGGAGCCAGCACACCGGGGACCGCGGGCGAGGGTCCCGCCAGCAGATGGAAATTCTGCGGCGCCGGGGATAGGACAACCGCCATATCGCGCAGAAGCACGCGCCCGATGTTTCGCACGGTGACCGTCGCCTTGAACCGCGCGCCGACCTGCACGGACAACTGGGAACCCGCCACCTCAAACCCGGTCCCCAAAGCCACCGCGATGGAAATTTCCGGGCACACCGGCTGGAGGAACAGATTGGCCCAGACGACGTCGCCGGCGTCGTTGATGAACGTGTCGCTCATCCCGTTGATGCCGTTGGGATAGTACCCGGGGAGCCGGCGATTGGGATCCTGCGCCGCCAGCGCTGCCCGGATGTCCGTGCGACCGTCGTCCGGTCCCCATACCAACCCCGGCCAGGCGGCGACCTGTCCGAGATTGTTAATTGCCGTGGGCCGGGTGCCTTCAGAGTTCGGAAGGAGGCGACCGTTGCGCGTGGCTCCCACGATGGTGGTTCCCTGCGCGTTGACGACGATGCCCGCATGATCGCCCCGGTCGTTCAGGACGAGGGTATCGGAGCCTGGCGGCCCGGGCGGTGGCAACTCACCGTGGTTGTTAAGGTCAAGTCCCTGGGTTTCGGCCAGCACCAAGGGAGACACGACGCCGTTGGAACTCAGTCGGTAAAAGCCCTGATGGTTCGGCAGGCCGGGGACCAGGGCTCCACGAAGCAGTACTTCCTGATGGCGGTTGATCCGATACCCCTGAGTTCCCGTCGGCTGCTGGTTGGGATCGGGCATCAGACTCAGCGTTCGCACCGCCGGGTACAGTTCGTCCAGATATTGCAGCCCGCGGTCGGAGGACCAGAGGAATGCCCGCGGCGGACGGGTCCGCTCCCAACCCACCACCACCCCGGTGTCGCTGACGTCCTCAGCGACGGAAAACTCCCCGAGAGTGACATTGCTCCTGAGGAAACTGACCCCTGCGGACGGACGGTAAACTCCTGCATAGCCCGCCGCTTCGGCACCCCCAATCACTCCGACCGCCGTCGCCACGCTTTCCGAACCAAACGGCGTGATGAAGGCCTGCCGGTTGTTGAGCGCCTTCATTGATCCGTACAATCCGCCCACCGGAGGGATGGCAAACACGTCGTACGTCCGCCCCAGCAACTCGATTCCGGAAAGCACTCGCTGTGCGTGGACCTCGATCCCGTGGAGCACGGAACTTGCGTACAACATCCACAGCATCACCCGGCTGAGGCGGGGCCCTCCGAGCCCACGTGCCCGTCGTGCCGGCAATGACTCGAAACTCGCGCCGTCAGATGCCGGGCAACTGGAGGAGCGGTGGAGGTTTGAAGGCATGGTTCGCTTCGCTTCGATAGCAACGCGGGGTGGTCTGCGCAATGAGTTGCCACCATCCGCCCCGCACCAACGCGATGAGCCAGTCCCATACACCCGGAGGGGCCTGCACGAACGTTCCAGACGACACGCCCGACATTCCGAGCAGATCAGGGACAGGACCCATGAAGTTCAAGGGCCAGAGGGTCAAGGGCCAGGGACAGGACAACCGTTCAAGTCCGGGAAACCAAGAGGGAAACCAAGGGTCAGGACGTTTGCTCAGGTGCAAAGGTGCAAGGGACAGGACCTCCATCCAACGGCGCACCTATTTTCGTTCGCGGCTCCTCCCCTCCGGAGAATCTGCAGCCCTGATCACGCCGATGACCCTTGGACTGGATCCTCGCCCCCAGTCCACGCGAACCGATCCGACCTATCAGCGAAGCAATACGGCAGCTCCAACAACTTCCGATGACGCGTCAGCCTGTTGCGCTTGAGCGCATTTTCTCCAATCCGCTCCACACAATCTGGTCGTGACGCTCTCCCACTTACCCGAAAACCTGCTTCCGTAAATCTCGCAGAACGCACCAGTCCCCCTCCAGTCCGCGCATGGGCCGGGCTCCGTCTGTCCGTTTGGGTCCCCAGCGATCCCGCAGCGCGCTGAAGACGCGGTCCACGTACTCCCGGGTCCCCAGTACCGCCCCATCGGTGAAGTAGCGCACTCGCAGACGAACATAGTCCGGCAGTGCCACCCGCCCCCGAGCCGCCAACACGGCCAAGACTGCCTCCCGCGAGAATC
This sequence comes from Verrucomicrobiia bacterium, assembly GCA_019634635.1. Classification (NCBI taxonomy): domain Bacteria; kingdom Pseudomonadati; phylum Verrucomicrobiota; class Verrucomicrobiia; species Verrucomicrobiia bacterium. The sequence continues at coordinate 47,244 of JAHCBB010000021.1, read as the reverse complement.
CCTTCCGCACCGGATTTCCGCTCTCCGCGGTTCCAGCCCGCTCCTCTCCCTGCCCAAATAGCCAGATCCGATACCGCGTCAACGCCTCCTCACACGTCGTGGCAGCTGCCGGACGACGTTCCGCCATTGCCATCAACACGCCCAGCGCTTCGCGGGCGGTGACATCCCCGGCCGCCGCGGCGCCGTAGCCGCACCAGCGGTAGTCCATGGGATCCTCCACCAACCCTGCCCGCACCGGATTCAGGTCAATGTACGCTGCCATCGTCGAGAGTGGATCCCCCTCGCCCTCCACCAGGACGCTGCGGAAACGCTCCTCCCAAAGCACGCCCCGGCGTCCGACCCGGCGGTTGAACCACTGAGTGAAGCGCTGTTTGAGACGCTGCATATAGCCGCTGACGTCCCACATCGTGGCGCAGATCCGCTCCAGAAACTTCTGCTCCCCGGCCGCGTCGCCAGCCGATCGATACCTTTCAAGGCGCTGTCGGAAAGTGGCCGGCGTAAGGGCCGAGCCGGAAAGGCCCTCCAGGCGCGCAAGTACTTCATCTGCAGAGAGGGGAACAGCAGGGCGGGCGGGCACCTCGAGGAGAATGTGGAAGTGGTTGGAGAGGATGCAGTAGGTCAGAACGCGCACGCCGCAGAAGACTTCGTACTCGCGCAGGAGACGGACGAAGCATTCTCGTTCCGGAGGGCCGAAGACAAAATCGCGGTTCACCACCCGGGACATGCAGTGGTAGTGGGCCACGGGAAATGAAGCAGGAGCCTTGAGCCGGCGCTGACGCATGACAAAAGCCTCGCCCCCAGAAAGACGCCGCGGTATCGCCAGAACTATTGATGGATGTCCCGTCCCCAGTCGCGATGGATGTCCTGTCCCTCCAATCGTTCCTGTCCCTCCAGTCGTTCCGTTGGTCAACGAACCCCACTCGCCAATACCTCTGGAGGGTGACCTCGGCATTGGACCTCACGATGTCTTCGCAGCGTCCCGCGACTGCCTGCCGGTGGGCGCCTCCATCGGCATCAATGCACCAACCGTGCGAGGCGTCGTTTGACCCCGTCAACCCCGGCGCGCAAACCTTGGGTCAACATGACCGCCCCATGAACCGCTCCCGGTGCATCGCAATACTCCTGGCGACCGGGCTTTTCGTTCACGGCGATGGCCCGGCCTCGTTCGACTACGACGCCCTTCTCGAAGGCATGCAGGTTCCGCCGGAAATTACCCTCGACCTCGCGGCGGGCGTCCCGGACGTCCGGTTCCCAATGTTCGCCTGCTTCGATGATCCCGGGTATCTCTACGTCGCGGAGTCGTCCGGACGGGACCTCTATGGAGGGCTCCAGCAACGGTCCCGCGACTGCCGGGTCACCCGTCTGGAGGACACGAACAACGACGGTCGCTTTGATCAGGCAACGGTCTTTCATGACGGCGTGACGTTCCCAATGGGTCTTGCCTGGCACAATGGCCGGCTGTACCTCGCGGATCCGCCGGAATTGATCGTGCTGACGGACACCGACGGCGACGGCCGTGCGGACCGGAGGGAAATCCTGTTCAGCGGCTTCGGCCACCAGGACAACGGCAGTCTGCACGGCCTGGTTTTCGGACCGGACGGGTTGCTTTATTTCACGATGGGGGAGCCGGACGGCTGGCGGCTGCCTCGCGGCGACGGCTCCTTCCTCGAAGGCGGCAACGGGGCCTTGTTCCGATGCCGGCCCGACGGTTCGCGGCTGGAGGTGATCAGCCGGGGATTCGTGAATCTCGTCGAGATCGAATTCCTGCCCGGCGGAGAATTCATCGGCACGGACAACTGGTATCAGAAGCCCGCCGGCGGCCATCGCGACGCGCTGGTGGACTGCCCGCCGGGCGGACTGTTTCCGTATGCGCCAGATCGCGGCACCCCGCTGCCCCGCACCGGCATCACGCTGCCGCCGTTGACACTCCTGCCGGCCGTCGCCCACAGCGGGGTGATGCGTCCGCGTGGTGCGGGAATCCCCACGGCGTGGCGTGACAGCCTTTTCACCGCCGAGTTCAACACCCGTAACGTCGTGCGACATGAGCTCCATCGCGTCGGCTCGACCTTCGCCTCGACCCCCCGGGAATTCGTCGTCGGCAGACCGCCGGACTTTCACCCCTCCGATGTGCTGGAGGATGCAGACGGATCCCTCCTCATCGTGGACACGGGCGCCTGGTATGTGGAGCATTGCCCCACCGGGCGCATCCGGAGCTCCCGCGCGCCAGGCGGTATTTACCGGCTGCGCTGGAATCAGGCGCCGTCCATCCCGGATCCGCGCGGACGATCCCTGGAATGGGACGAAGTCACGAGCGACGATCTCGCCAGGCGTCTCGACGATCCCCGGTATGTCGTCGCCGACCGGGCGGCCCGCGAACTCGTTGGGCGCCAGGCGGCGGACGCTTTGGTGGCATCGCTGGGGCGGCCCGGTGGCGCAGCCAGCCGGACCCGCGTCCTGTGGTCGCTCGCCCAACTGTCGGACAACGCGTCGCTGACCGCGATCCGCGACCTGCTTGACGACCCGGACCCAACCGTCGTCACTACTTCTTCCCGAGCGCTCGCCCTGCGCCGGGATCCATCGTCCGGCGACTCCCTGGCCCGGCGGCTTGACTCCACGAACGCACCGGTGCGCCGCGCGGCCGCCGAGGCCCTGGCCGTGTGTGGGTCGAAGTCCCACGCCCCATTGCTGGTGTCCGCCTTGGAGCGGGCCCGGGATGCATTCGAGGAACACGCCTGCATCCTGGCGCTGCTTGCCCTGGCGGATGAACCGCTTGTTCGCGGCCAACTGACGCATGACTCACCGCGCGTCCGCCGGGCGGCGCTCCATCTGCTCGATCAGCCTCCATGGAACACCCTCCGCTTCCCGGATCTTGTCGCGCCCCTTGGAGCGGATGATACCCCGCTGCGCCTGGCGGCCCTCCGTCTGCTGGAACGTCATCCGGGCTGGGCCGCGGACGCCCTGCCGTGGTTGCGCGCTCAACTTGGCGGCCCGGAGGCGGATCACGAACGATCCCAAGCTCTGCAAGGGTTGCTCGTTGCCTTCCAGGGCGACGCCTCGGTGCGCGGCCTGATCACGGAGTTCCTGCAACCCGGCGCCCCGGTCTCCGACACCACCCGCGCGCTGCTTCTGGGGCTGCTGCCCTCGCTCACCGCACAGAAACCCGAACCCGCCTGGATTCCGGCGATCGCCGGTGCGCTGAACGACCCGACGTTCCGGGCCGCCGGCCTGAGCGCTGCGGCAGCGCATCCCCGATCGGAATGGAAACCGCTGCTCACGACGCTGGCCGAGGACGCCGCGGTCCCCGCTGCACAGCGGCTGCTCGCGGCGCGTCTGACGGCGCGCCATCCGCAGTTGAGTGACGGGTTGTTCACGCTCGCACTGGATGCTCTGGATCCCCGCGCCCCCGCCCCGGATCGCCTGGCGGCCACGGATTTGCTGGCCCATGTCCAGCTCGATCCCGCCCAACTCGGGCGTCTGCTGGCCGTGATGCAGCCGGCCAGCGGTGTTTCGCCGGACCCCTTCCTGCCGGCACTCGCCCGCGCCGCAAACGCGCAGACCCGATCCGCGCTTGCGGACGACTTCACGGCACGATTGCGGTCCGGCTGGTCGCCCAACCGTGACACTCTGGATCAGGTCCTGGGCCTGTTCCCCGGGGATGCCGCGCTGCGCGCGTCCTTGCTTATGGCATGGGAACAGAACAACGCCACCCCGTCGCAACGGCTCGCGCAATTCAGACCGCTGCTCACCGGCGGCGACGCGGAACGGGGGCGTGAATTGTTCGTCCTGGCCACCTGTGCGGGCTGTCATCGCATCGGCGAACACGGCGGAGAGAGTGGTCCCGACCTGACGCGGATTGGTGCCATCCGTTCCGGAGACGACCTGCTGGAATCCATTCTTTTTCCGAGCAGTTCGTTCGCCCAGGGTTTTGAACCCTACGCCCTGACCCGTCGGGATGGAGAGGAGGTTGCGGGCATCCTCGTCGCGCAGGGTCCGGAGGGCGTGAGTCTGCGCGACGGGACAGGCATGTTGCATCAGGTGCCTGCCGCCGATGTGGCATCGCTGGAGCGCCAGCAGCGTTCCGCCATGCCCGAAGGCCTGGAACAATTGCTGACTCCCGGGGAATTTCGCGACCTGCTCGCATACCTGCAGGACCTCAAATAGTCCCCATCGCCGCCCGACCCGCCTTTGCCCGCATGGGAGGGCGTCCCGGCTCACGAAGCTGCTGCGTCGCGGCCCCCAGTGCTTCCCGACGGATGGCCCCCCTCGCCGGCTACGTGTCGGCACCGTCCCTGCCCGCTTCTGAACCCGCCACCTGCTGATGCCAGTGGCTCAGGACGATGAGGGTCCAGAGCGCGCGCGCATGGTCGGCCTTCCGATCGAGGTGCTCCTGGAAGATCGCGCGGGCGCCAGCCGGCCGGAGGCCGAGCGGTTCCAGGTGGCGGCCCTCGAGGGATGCGGCGGCCCAGTCCCGCATCGGACCCCGGAGCCAGCGTCCCAACGGCACCGAAAGACCGCGCTTCCGGCGATGGACGATGTTGCCGGGCAGATAGCGTGCGGCGTAGCGCTTCAGGAAGACCTTTGTGGTGAAGCCGCGCACGCGTTCGCGGACCGGCAGCGAGGCGGCGAACTCCAGGACGGCGACATCGAGGAAGGGCGCGCGCAGCTCCATGGCGGAACTCATGCTGGCGCGGTCCGCCTTGGTGAGGAGTCCCTCGGCGAGGGGGACCTCCAGATCCCATTGCTGGATGCGGTCCATCAGGTCGCCCTCCGGAGGGAGTTCCCCGGGAAGGGGGGCCGGTGCGACCCCGAGACGCCTCAGCAGCTCCGGGCTGATCTGGGAATTCCACAACTGGTGCCGGGCCATGCCTTCGACCCCCGCGTCGTGGACGAAGCGCTTGAGCAGATAGGAGACGGTGACCTTGCCCTCGCTCGCCGGCAGCGCGTTCACCGCCCGACGAAGAAGGGATTGGAAGGCTCCCGGCAGCCTGTTGAAGCGTTGCGCCAGCAGCGCCCCCAGGTAGGTGGGATACCCGCCGAACAATTCGTCCGCGCCCTCGCCGACCAGGGTCATCCGAAAGTCGCGGGCCGCCTCGCGGGCGAGCAGCGCCGCCGGCAGCCAGGCCGGGTCGGCCAGCGGTTCGCCGACGCGCCGCACCAGGGCCGGCAGCTCCGACTGCAGGTCCTCCGGACGGACCCACACGCAGCGCTGCTCCAGCCCGAGACGCTGCGCCACCGTCGCCGCCACGTCGCCCTCGTCGAAGGATTCGACATCAAACCGGACCGTGTAGGCGCGCAACGGGAGCTCCGGACGCAACGACCGTGCGACCGCGGCCACCAGCGAGGAGTCGAGTCCGCCACTGAGAAAGACGGCAAACCGGGTTTCCATGTCGCTCTGCCGCCGGACCGCCTCACGAAAAACGGAGTCAAAGTCCTCCAGTGAAGGAGCGCGCTTGGCGCACCGGGTGACGGACCATCGCCAGTAACGGCTTCGCTGCAGTCCCGAGGCGTCCCTCACGAGCCGTTCGCCCGGAGCCACCTTCTCGATGTGGGCAAACGGCGACCGGGGCGCGGCGAAGTTTCCGAACTGCAGGTAACCACGAATCCCCTCCCCGCTGAATTGAGGTGACACGCCTCCGGATTCGCGAAGGGCGGCGACTTCGCTCGCAAAACGGAACTGCCCGGGCAGGGTGGTGAAGAACAATGGGCGCTCCCCCGCCCGGTCCCGGGCCAGCAAAAGACGCCGGGAACGGGGATCCCACACCGCAAGGGCAAAGGCGCCCGCAAGCCGTTCCACAAAGGCATCCCCCAGCTCCAGATAGAGGCCGGGCAGGACCTCCACATCGCTGCCTGCCGGCACGGAGCGTCCACGCCCCTCCAGCCACCGGCGCAGTTCCTCGTGATTATCAATCTCCCCGTTGCACACCACGATCACACCCGTGGGTAGGTCCACGGACGGCTGGTCGGGTGCGGCGATTCCGCGGACCGCAAGCCGGGTGGCCCCGAGGACGGCATCGTCGGCTCCCCGAGCGCCAGTCGCATTGGGCCCCCGGTGCCGGAGCGCGTCGAGCATGGCATCCACGCGCGCCCGGATCTGATGCACTTCAGGAGCCTCCCCGAAGCCTACAATGCCGCAAATGCCGCACATGTCAGAAGCCTCGCCGTGGTGGCAGCAGCATGCCCCGGAAGCGGCGCGGGTATTCGTCCACAGGAATCGCGCGCGCGTCGGCCAGGGCCAGGAAGCGGTCGCGTTCGTTGTCCTGAACCATCAAATAGACTGGAGCCTTGCGGGCCGCGAGCCACTCCTCGAAATCGTCCAGTCGAACCACCGGCGACGGCCAGTCGGTCGTCCGCTTCAGCGCGTACTCGATGTAGTTGCTGGTCAACTCGCTGCCGTCCGTGGTGACCAGGGTCCCGGTGCGGCGGAGGTAGAAGGGCAATCCCGCGGGAAAGCAGCGGAGGAAGACCAGTTCCGTGCCCTCCGGAAGCTGCCGAATTTGCGCGGCCATCCGGACGGCGGAGCGCGATTCGAACACCTCGCGAAACACACCCCGGCCGAGGACAATGAGGAGCAGGGGCAGGGCGGCGATGCTGATGACCGCACCGCCGACGGTGCGACGCCAGACGCTGGCCGCATTGGCGCATCCCACGCACAGCAGCATCACCAGCACTGCGGTGAGATGGGGAAGGAACCGGTTGAGATCCACACGCGGGATCACCAGGGGCCGCGCGAGCAGTCCCGTCTGCGGTGCGACAATCACCAGCGCCACGGCCAGGAGCAGTGCGGTGATCGCGAGGGCCATCGCCGCACCGCGCAGGAGTCGCGCGCTGCGACCGGCCGGGTGCCGCATGGCCCGTTCAATCAACTGGGACACGAGGATGCCGAATGGGACCGTGACACTCAGGATGTACCCGGGCAGCTTGGACTGAGACAGGGAGAAGAACGTCACCACCGACAGGCTCCAGACGATGGAGAGTCGGCTGATTGCCGGAAGGGACCGCCACTGGCGGAGCGCCGGAAGTGCGGCCCCGGGAATGAGCAGGCTCCAGGGAAGAAAGGTCACCGGCAGGACCACGAGGTAGTAATAGGGCGGAGCCGTCCGGCGAAACTGGCGGGTGGTGAACCGCTTGAACGATTCCTCCACCAGCCCGTACGCCGGAAAATCCGGATGCTCCCGCGACACGCCAAGAAACCACGGAAGCACGACGAGGATCACCACCAGAACGTGCAGCGGGTGCAGCAGCCGACGGAGCGCATCCCAGCGACGTTCCAACACGTGGTAGGAAGCCAGAACCAGGAGGGGCAGCACGAAGCCCACGGGGCCCTTGACCAGTGTGGCGCATCCGGCGGCAGCGGCCCCGACAAGGTACCACGTCCGCCTCCGGGCGTTTCCGGGGGACTCGGCAACGAACCCCGCGAGGATGGAAAGGCAGACGAAAAAGGCCAGGGCCATGTCGAAGATCACAATGCGCGCCTGGCTCAGAAACAGCGGCAGGGTGGTGACCACCAACACGGCGAGGGCCGCCGGCCGGGCGCCGACATCGCGTCGCGTGATCCAGCCGGTCAACCCCAGCACGCCAAGGGCGAACAGTGCGGATGGAATCCGCGCTCCCAGCTCATTGTCGCCAAAGACGGCAAGGGAAAGGGCGACGGTCTTGAAATAGAACGCCGGCTTGTCGAGGTAGGGCAGACCGTTGTAGGTGGGCACCAGCCAGGATCCGGACTCCTTCATCTCCCGGGCCACCTCCGCATTCCGGCCTTCGTCGGGATTGATGAGCGGCAGGCCGCCAGGTCGAAACAGCACCGTCACCGTCACCGCCAGCAGCGCGAACAGCAACCAGGGGAGGTGGGATCGTGACTTCAATTCGGCGGGCGACACCCTCCGTGAAGTCCTCCAGCAACGCAATCCTATCTGCAAGCGCCGGCCCCCCCGGGGCTCTCCGTGGGCCCGGATTGATTTCCATCCCCTGGCCGGGGATTCGTCGTGATCCCCTACGCCAGCAGATCCCAAACCACGCGACCGTGCACGTCCGTCAGCCGGATGTCGCGGCCGCCAAACCGATGGGTCAGCGCGGTGTGGTCCACTCCCAGCAGGTGCAGCATGGTCGCGTGCAGGTCGTGAATCTCGAGCGGGTTCTCCACCGCGCGGTAGCCCCAATCATCGGTGGCACCGTAGGCCATGCCGGGCCGGATTCCCCCGCCGGCCAGCCAGATGCTGAATCCGTGCTCGTTGTGATCGCGCCCGTCGGAACCCTGGGCGAACGGCGTCCGCCCAAACTCGCTGGCGAACACCACCAGCGTGGACTCCAGCAGGCCCCGGGACTTCAGATCGGCCAGCAGTCCGGCGATCGGCTGGTCCACGGCCCGGGCATTGTCCCCATGATTTTTCACCAGCCCGCCGTGGGCATCCCATCGAGCGAAGCCGTCCACCATCGGAATGGTCAGTTCGATGAAGCGGACCCCCCGCTCCACCATGCGCCGCGCGATCAGGCACTGCCGTGCGTAGGTGCGCGTGTGGGGATCTCCGGCCTCCATGCCGTAGAGCCGCTGCGTGGCGGCCGTTTCCCCGCGAAGCTCCAGCAGTTCCGGAATCGCCACCTGCATGCGCGCCGCCAGCTCGGCGTTGGCAATGGCACTTTCCAGGGCGTCACCGCCGCCGGATTCGACCAGCGCGAGCCGGTTCAACCGGTCCGCCAGGCGCCGCTTGGCGAGCTGCCGCGCCGGCGTCGCCTCGCCGGGTACAATGTTGGCCAGCGGGGTCCCGTTCGCGTTGAGCAACGACCCCTGGTGACTTGCGGGAAGGAATCCGCTGCCGAAGCAGTCGAGACCACCGGAGGGAATCTGCCCGCCATTGAGCACGACAAACCCCGGAAGGTTCTCATTGAAACTCCCGAGTCCGTAGGCGATCCAGGCCCCCATGCTTGGACGCCCCTGCAGGCCAAGTCCACTGTGCAGAAAATAGTTGGCACTCGTGTGCTCGGGAAACGCCGAGGTCATGGAGCGGATCACGCACAGGTCATCGGCACACCGGGCGATGTGGGGAAAGAGCTCGCTGATCCACAGCCCGCTCCCGCCATGCCGTGCGAAGGACCACGGCGACTGCAGGACCGTGCCGATCTGCTCGAACTGCGTCTTCTCGAGCCTGCCGATGGCCTGGCGCGGATTCTCACCATGGTGTCTGGCCAGCAGCGGCTTGTGGTCAAAGCTGTCCACCTGCGACACGGCCCCCTCCATGAACAGGAAGATCACCTGGCGCGCCCTCGGCACGACATGAGGCGGTCGCGGCCCTTCGCCGGCACCCGCCGCGGCGCGGGACCCGCCACCGAACAACGCCGACAGGGCCACGGCACCAAATCCGTTCGCCGCCTGCCGGAGCAGGTCGCGACGCGACCATCGGGGCGCTGGATGCTTCATTTCAGGTAGATGAATTCGTTGGCATTCAGCAACGCGTGGCCGAGGGCCGTCCAAACGACCGGTTCCGGTTCCCCCGCGTGGAGCGCAGCCAGTTCGGCCAGGGACTCCCGGGTCATCACCAGCTCATCCCCGGTCGGCGGACGGGCAAACGCGCCCTCGAACAGCCAATGCACACGGGTCTCCACCGACGCACCCGCATGCTCCTGAAGCAGACGCGCGACCCAACAGGCCGCCTGCTCCTGCACGAACGGGTCGTTCATCATCACGAGCGACTGGCCGGGCACATTGGTGACGTTGCGCCGTCCCACGGTGGTGAAGGGAGTCGGCAGGTCAAATGCCAGCATCATCGTGGGCAGGAAATTTCGCCGCACCGCGAGGTACACGCTCCGTCTCCCCTCCCCGTCCAGCGGTCCGCTGACGGACGGACGGCCCCGCCCCACGATGAATTCGGTCAGGTGCACCGGCACGGGCGTCCCAAACGGTTTCCGATCCAGACGGCCGGAGACTGCCAGCAGCGCATCCCGGATGGCCTCGCCCTCGAGTCGCCGCACGGGCATATGATGCCAAAGGCGGTTCGATGGATCCCGCTCCAGGGCCCGGGCATCGCCGACACGGCTGCTCCGGGCAAAGGCTTCGCTGAGGACCAGGCGGCGGAGCAACCGCTTCAGCGACCAGTCATCCTCATGGACGAACTGCCACGCCAGGTGATCCAGAAGTTCGGGATGCGTCGGGCGTTCGCCGAGGAAGCCGAAGTTGTCCGGGGTCGCCACAAGCCCGCGACCAAAGACGTGCTGCCAGACGCGGTTTACAAATACGCGGGCCAACAGCGGGTTGGATGGCTCCGTCATTTGGCGGGCCAGCTCCAAACGTCCGCTGGAATCCGCCGGCTGGATGCGCGGCCGCCCGAACGCCTCGGGGAGGCCGCGCGGTGCCGTCCCACCCGGCCTCGACGGTTTGCCGCGCAGGAGCACCGACTCGTCCACACCTGTGCCGTCGGCCCACGAAACGGCGGTGGGCGAATCCCACCGGATGCCTGTGGCCAGCGTCTGAAGCTCCCGAAGGTAGTCCGTGACGGGCTGAGGAATGGCCGCGGGCCCGTCGCCGGGCTCCATTGCATGCTTCACCCACCAATCCGCCAGCGGCGCCAGTCGAGGCTCCACCGGATTGCGGCCGGCAGCAATGGCGTCCACCACACGCAACAGGTCTTCCCGCAGCGTGCCCGCGAGATCGGCGAAGGAACCAACCTCGAAGGTGGGCCACCAGGGTGGACACGGCTGCCAGTTCGGAACCTCTGGAGACTCCACCACCATCAGCAGATCCAGTGGGGCCTCGCCCACCGGGGAGAATTCCAGGTGGGCCCGGTGACCGGAGTAGCCGCTCAAGTCCTGCGTCACCCACTGCACCGCGTCCCCGGTGTCGAATCCGGCGCTCATGGCTGCGTGCAGTCCGCCCACAAACATGATGTGTGAGTCCACCCCGGCATACACCTGCGCCTGCCCCCGCATCAGGTAATGCAGCCGGCCCGAATCCAGCGTCACCTTGGGGGTCAGCAGCGTCCGCCCGGCACGCGCCGCCGCACCGAGGATGCCCGAGTCCATCTCCGTCCCCGGCGTCAGCGCGAGCGGATTCCAGAAAGGGTCCCGGCTGGCCGCACCATAAGGCATCACCCGGGCCAGCCGGGTTTCGCCAGTTCCCGGCACCAGGGTTCCCGCGGGCAAGGGAGCGGTGCCAAACGTGGGACCGTCCGTGGACCACGGCGTCGCACCGCGCCGCGTGAAGTCGGCGATCACCCGGGCGCCGGATGGCAGGCGGATCTCCTCCGGGCCCGCCGCGGCCACGCGCGGCAACCCCTCATCCATCCCGAGAGCCACCCGCGCGACGCGATGCAACACATGCGATGGGTTCGTGGAGGCGAGCCTCAGGTGTTCCGCCCAAAATTCGGGACGGTTCGTCGCGGGTCCGACGGGCGCATCCAATGACCCGGTCCCCTCGCGGCGCAGCAGACGTTCGGCAGCGAGGAGGTCTGCCGCACTGTCGTTCACCGGGGGACGCGCCCGGGTGGCCCACGCATTGGCAAGGGCCCGCAGATGCCGCTGCCGCAGTGCCGCGAGCTCCCCCGCCGCCAGGGCGTGCGCCTCCATCGTCTCGTAGCGCACCTGACGGAACGGCGAACTGAGCACAAAGCCGCTCAGAGCGTAGTAATCGCGCTGGGTCAGGGCGTCGAATTTGTGGTCATGACAGCGCGCGCAGGCCACGGTCAGGCCAAGAAACGCCTTCGAGAGCACGTCCACCTTGTTGTCCACGCGGTCGCATTCGTCCTGGCGGAGGTCCACCGGGTTGTGGATCTCCTCCCCAAGGAAAGCCCAGCCCGTGCCCAACACGGACTCGTTGCCACCGGTGACCGCATTCCGCCGCGGCGGAAGGAGATCACCCGCCACATGCTCGGCAACAAAACGGTCATAGGGCACGTCACCGTTGAAGGCGCGGATCAGGTAGTCGCGGTAGCGCCACGCGTTGGCGATGACGAAATCATCCTCGTGACCGCGCGACTCGGCGTAGCGGACGACATCCATCCAGTGCCGCGCCCAACGCTCGCCAAACCCGGGCGAGGCGAGCAACCGGTCCACCACCCGACCCCGGTCACCGGGCCGGGCCCCCGCGAGGAAGGCGTTGAGTTCGTCGGGAGTGGGGGGCAGCCCGGTCAGAACGAAGGACACCCGGCGCAGCCAGGTCCGGTCGTCCGCCGGGGGTGCCGGGGTGATTCCGGCCTCGTCCAGCCGTTGTCCCAGGAACGCGTCCACCGGAGAACCGGCGTCCATTCCGGAGACCGCAGGGATCGGCGCTCGCTGCGGGACCTGCCAGATCCACGGGAGGCGCTCGATGCGTTCGGCCAGCTGGAATCCAGCCGCGGCCGGCGTTTCATCCGCGGGCCAAGGCGCCCCGGCTGCGATCCACTGCCGGACCCGTGCCACGTCGGCCACCGGGAGCGCCGGCTGCCGGCGCGGCATTCGGGGGGCCGGTTCCTGATGCAGCAGGGCCGCCAGCAGGAGGCTTCCGTCCGGGTCGCCGGGAACGATGGCCGGCCCGCGGTCCCCCCCGTGCAGCAAGGCCGCACGGGAATCGAGCCGCAGCCCCGCCTCCTGCTTTCCGGCTCCGTGGCACTCGACGCAATGCGCCACGAGCAACGGTCGCACGTATCGCTCGAACGTGTCCGGGTCTCCGTGAAGCGTTGCCCCGACGGAAAGGACAGATAGAACGCCGGACCACAACCGCCTCCACGGTCGGAGACCCCGCTCGAGTTGCCGACGACCACCCCGGTATGCCACGGCGAAACCGGGACCCTGCAGCCCGTCCGAATCCAGGGGCCCGAACCCGCCAGACGCCGCGATGACCGCGAACCGCCGGCCGGCGGCAAGCCGTCCGACGACGGGCTCCGCATCCGGATCGGGGCCACGCAGAATCGCCATGCGGCAATCGTGAGGGGCGGGATCCGACACTGCCAAGCAGCAACCCCAAGCCGGACCGGGCGGCGGGTCGCCGCGTTCAGTACGCCGCACCGCGTTGAGGGGATAACGCGGCGCGAACTCGCAGGAATCGGCGGTCCGCAGAAGAGAGCGGCATGGGATCTCGAAGGACGACGAAACGCATCCCGTCGAGAGTCTCCGAGGCGACCACGATCGCCTCGCATTCCGTCCATCGGAGAAAGTCCTCGGACGATTCCAACGCGTATCGAACCCGCGGGCCGTCGGGTTCCGGGTGAAGGAATTCCAGTGTCAGGTAGGTTTCCCCCCCCTCATGGATCCACCCGCACCGCTGCCCGGTCAGGGGCACGATCCCGCCCGGGTCACCATCGCCTCCACGAGGATCCCTGGCAGCGGTCACCCCGCTTCCCGTCGCGGCTGCGATCGCCTCAATGCGCAAGTGGTCGTACTGGATCCAATACGAGACGCCGGCCCCGGCGGGACCCGTGCGCACGATCTCGACGCTGTTGGCGCCCGGTGTCGCCTGCACCGACTCCGTCGTCCATTCCAACGCCAACGGCGTCCCCTGCGCCACCCGCGAGGACCACAACACCGTCCCCACGCCTGCACCATTGCGGAAGCGCACCACCATCTCGTGCTCTCCGAATCCGGGCTGCTTGATGCCGTTGAGCATCCATCCCCCGTTCACCCACTCCAGGTCCAGTCGCAACACTCGCCCCGCCCCCACCTGGCCTCCCTCCAGCACGAAATGCACCCGGTTGGTCCGGTCCCCGATCGTGTGCGCCCGCTCCCAGGCCCACCACGGCTCATCGTTGGGAACCACCAGCTCCGCCGCCAGCCCGTTGAAGCCCGCCGGATAGCGTCCCGCGAAATAGTAGTCGTCGTCCGCTTCCGGATTGGAACCTGTCACGTACTGCGGATCCCCCGGCCACCGGCTCACCCGGCCCGGTGACGCGTCGTTCCGCCCGTTCTCCTGGCTGAATTCGGCCGTCGGACGATACGGCAGCACCGCCGGATCGTCATCCACCCCCAACTGCCACACCGTCCGGACGTCACCTCCGCCTCCGGAATCCCCGGGATCACCCGGATCGGCGGTGCCTTCCAGATGGCTTCCGATCGTGAACACGTCATCCATCAGGAGGCCAGTCCTTTCATTGGCGAGCACGCGGATCCTGAGCCAACCGTTGGCCACGGCCGCGTGGGCGGTGCCTGAATGGTGGTCGTCCCAAATCAGCGTGATGCGGGAGGAGTCACAAGGCCCCGCACCCGATCGAACGTGGACATGGCGCGGGGGAGGCGCCGGCGACCAGTCGTTCGGATTGCCGTCCAATCTGGTTACAAATGTGAAGTCCGATGCCGAAATCTCTCCGGGGGCCCGCAACCGGGCGATGTCCACCATCACGCCATTGATTCCCCGGGAATACGACGACGTATTCGCGGACACCACGTCATTGCCGGGCAGCAGGGGTTGGACATCGCTGGACACCGCGTCGTCATCCGCAGCCGAGGGGCCCGGATCGTTCCCATCCAGTGGGGAATCGTTGAAGAACACGTGGCGGCCCAGCACCGCGGTGCCGAACTCCCAAAGGACCGGGCTGGCGGCGCGCGAAATGCTCGAGGGGTACCTGTCGGGCGCCGTGTCCGGGTTGAGCCGGATGGCAGTGCCGGGTTGGGCGATGCCGGCCAGGCCGCGGTTGAGCACCGCATCACCGGCCGGTTCATCAAAGCGATAGTAGGTCAGCAATCCGGGTTCGTGGCCGGTCAGGGTGCGGACCATGTTGTCGCGAATGTCGGCGCCGGATCGCGCGTGGTTCCACACGCGCACTTCGTCCATGAATCCGCGGAAATCCCGGCCCGGACGTTGACTGTTGGCCCCGAGCCAGACCGGCTCATGGTTCACCGCCGGGGTGCCCGTGACCTCGGTCCAGGCATCCAGTTCGCCGTCAATATAGAGTCGCTTCTGGTGCCCGTCGTACACGGCGGCCACGTGGTGCCATCCACCCACCACGTCGCGCGTGCTCCGCAGGACCAGCGGTTCGAGGCCGGTCACATCGAACGAGAGCTTGCTGGTGGCACCGCCGCGCGCGACCCGCCACGCGCTGTCACCCTTGGTGACCAGGGCTTCGTGCTCGTTCGCCCAACCGCCGGGCCGTGTCATGGCCATCCAGAATTCCACCGTGAACGGACCCGTAAAGCTGTGGTCTGCCCGCGCCGGATCGGGCAGTTCGACGCGCCGGGCGGCGTGGGCCGTGGTCGTCTCGCTGCTAATGACCATCAACCGGTCCGCATCCCGCTCCGGGCACCGGTCCGCGTCCGCCGCGGGAACGATCTGCAGCGTCACGGCCCCGAGGCCTGACTCGAATTCACCGTCGCTCACACGGTAATGGATGATGTCCCTCAGTCCGGTGATGCTGGAACTGGGGGTGAAATGGTACGTCGTGTGGACGGGACCGCCGGGGTCAACGCTGAAGTTCGCCCAGGTTCCGTCCCCCTGGGTCACTTTGAGCTCGGTGAAATGAAGGTCGTCGTCGTCCGGGTCCCGGGCGGCCCCCAGCACGTCACGGCCGAGGAATGTCAGCGGCTGGCCCGGAGAGAGCCTGAAGTAGAGCGGTTCCGCCGTCGGCGGGCGGTTGGGCGGTCCGCCCCAGGCGCCGATGTCCCGGTGGGAATCGGTCGTCCACGGGTAGCCATTTTGTGAAATCCCGCTGGCGCCGGTGTGCTGGAGGGCCCCGCGGGCCGGGCTCCCAGGAAGCAGCTTCAATGTCAGCATACCACCGCCATGATCCGCCACCGCCGCCGCAACACGGGCGTCCAGCCGGCTTCCGATCGAGCCGTACCGGTCGGTGCCGTGAGGCGGAAACACCGTGCCCAGGGCCGGAAACAGGTTCACGCTTCCCAGGAAGTTTCCACCGTGGCTCTGGTACGTTCCGACGACATCCACCTGGAACGACACATCGCTCTCCGTCTCCGTGTATTCCATCACCCGATGGCGGTAGAACACGTCCACCACGACCTCCTTTTCGGTCGCTGGACGGGACCGCTGCCTTGCGGTGTTGTTGCTGATCAGGGTGCCCTGGAGAGACCCTCCCCCGTTGATGCCCATGCCTTCGGCCGGATAGCTCGCCCCGGGATTCCCATGATAGGACTCGAAAACGAGGGTCGGATCGTTTGGGTCCAGGCCGTCGTCCAACGGCCCGGCGCCCGTCAGGAGGATGCTGATGTTGTTTCGGACGACATTGCCCGGATCCCCCAGCGCGAAGCGCACGGCGGCCTCCCAGTCGCCGGTGCTGATTCCGGCGGCGAGGACCTTCGTACCCACCACCACTCCCACCGTCACCATGCTGAAGCCCCCAAAGACGCTGATGAAGGTCACGCCGCCCGTCCCAAGTCCAACGATGGCGGTTGAACTCACCCCGATCTCCACGGCGACAGCAAGATTGGCGATGAGCACCGAAGCCCCGGCGGCCGCCAAACCCGCCCCGACGCCCGTCACGATCCCGGCGCCGCCGATCACGTTGCTCGCCGTTTCCAGCCAGTCGGGAAGATCGGCATTCCCATAGACGTGGTAGTCGGCATCCCCGGTGGTCCAGGGAATGTCCGGCGCGCTGTACTCCGGCCCGACCGGATGGCCGACCGGATGGCCGGTGGTCGGATCCTCCAGCACGCTGGCAGCCCCATGCAGGATGGGCCGACCCGGCTGGGCGGCGGCCTGATAGCGGGTGGGCACCGTGGCGTAGCTGAAGTCCGAGGCACGCACCCCGCGCAGGCCCAGCGAACCGCCGGAACCGGAGTTGATCAGGTTACGGGCGATGGTGGAGTCCGTGACTTCGAGCAGGGTGACGCCGAACCCGTTGTTGACGCCGCCTCCCTGGGCGGGGCGTGAGTTGCCGCCGTTGCCCCCGTTGCCACCTCCCAGGTTGCCAATGCCGCCGCCGCCGCCGAGGCCGCCAAACCCGGAGAAGACCCGGTTGTTGGCGATGGTGGAGCGCAGGATGACCACCTTTGACAGCATGGGAGCGGGTGCCGCGATGTTGATGCCGCCGCCCGCGGCGTCACCCGTGGGACCGCCAAACCCGCCCTGTCCCCCAACCCACCGGCCGGAACTGCCGTGGCCTCCCGCCCCGCCCCAGCCGCCGCTCACCACGTTTTGGTCGAGGGTGGAGTTGATGAGCCACAGGCTCGCCATCTCGATCGCCCCGCCCCGGGCACTTCCCCCGGTTCCACCGTGGCCGCCCGTACCGCCGAATCCCCCCCAGCCACCCGGCCCGCCCTGCCGGCCGGCTCCCAGCCCGCCACTGCCGCCAAACCAGCCGTCTCCGGCCACCACCTTGTTTTCCGACGCGAGCACCCGCTCCAGCCGGGCATCGCTCGCGGGCGTGGCCGTCACCGCGAGGCTGGAAATCGCGCCGCCGGTCGCCGTGCCGCCGTCACCGCCCGAGCCTCCCCCGCCGCCGTCGCCCGCATCGCCGCGCCCGCCCGTGGTGTCGCCCGCGCGCCCGCCCGTGCCACCCCGGCCGGCGACGACGAGATTGCCACGCAGGATCGAGTCCGTGATGTGGAAGGTCGAGGCGGCGTGGGCGATGCGGATCGCCCCGCCATGCGCCCCGCCGCCGTTTCCGCCCCGCCCCCCGGGGCGCTGGCCGGTTTCGCCAGCGAGTCCGGCCCCCCCGGGGCCGCCGTTGCCCCCCAACACCTCATTGACGGACAGGACGGACTCGGCGACTTCCAGCCGTCCCTGATGGACCACGATCGCCCCGCCGACCGCCTCGCCGCCGTCCCCGCCGCTTCCCCCGGCGCCGCTGCCGGACAGGGCCCTTCCCACGCCAGCGACAAACGGGACGACCTCCTCCTCGGTGGTTGCCCAGTATTCGCCCTGGTTTTCGGGGGGCACCAGCAGGCGGACCTTGGCCACGATCCGGCCGCCAGCCGCGCGATTCTGGATCAGGATGGATTCCCGGACCTGGGTCAGATCCGACCACACGGCCGCAAAACCGCCCCGGCCGGCACCGTTGGAGCAGCCTGGTCCGCCCCAGTTCTGATCCTGGATGAAGCCCAGCCCGTCGGCCCCTTTTCCACCCTGGGCCGAATTGTAGCGGCCGGTGACTCGGACCAGGTCCAGTCGCGGGGCGAAGATGGCCAATGCGCCCCCTTCGCCCACCCCGCCCCGCCCGCTGGACCCATCCACTTCATTGATGTTGCCCGGGCGCCCGGATCCGCCGAGGGCATGGTTGCCCTCAAGGAGGGCCGTGGTGAGGAAGGTTTCAGCCTGCCCTTCCTGGTGGATGGCCATGATCCCACGGATCCTCACGCGGGTAGTTTCGTGGCTGGAGTAGATGGCCCCGCCGCGGGCCGGCCCCCCATTGCCGCCGTGACCCACCCCGCCCTGGCCGCCGTCACCCCCGACGGCGGCGTTACCCCGGAAGCTCGTGTCCTCCAGATCCAACAGGCCCCGCCGGACGAAGATCGCCCCGCCCTCGGCCCAGCCCCCGTTGCCGCCGTTGCCAAAGTAGGCGCCCTGGCCGCCATCACCGGCAAACGCATGGTTCTCCACGAACTGGCTCCGTTCGATGGTGGTGGTGAGCGACGAAGCGCCCGGTGCGATGAACAAGGCGCCGCCGCGGGCCGCCCCGGCCGTCTTGCCGGACACCCCGCCGGAACCCGCGCCCTGTCCGCCCCGGCCGCTCTTGGCGGTGTTGTGAACGAACCGGGTGTCCGCAATCGTCAAACCGGTCACTTCCGGTCCAATGAACAGGGCCCCGCCCTCGGAGGAATGACCGTCGCCGGCCGCCGCACTGCTGCTGTCGAAGCCCCGGGCCGAGTACGCGGCGTTCGCCTCGAACAGTGCGTTCCGGATCGTGAGGGTGCCCGCCTCGGTCCGGATGGCCCCACCCCGTGCCGCCTCGCCCGCGACGGTTTGCTGCTGCCAGGCCCAGCAACGGACGAATTCCGTGCCGTCAATGGTCAGCGTGCCTTTTGCCTGGTAGATGGCGCCGCCGGTCACGGCCCGGCCCGGAGAACCCTGCACGCCGTTGTTCTCGAATCGCCCCCCAAGAATGTCGAGCGACCCGTCCCAGAGGTAAACGGCTCCGCCGCGCAGGTCCACGAGCCCGGTGCCGTAGGCGGCCGTGATCGTGTTGTCCACAAACCGCACGTTCTCCAAGGTCACGGCGGCCCCCCCGTCCACCCACAAGGCGCCGCCCCCGCCCAGGGGCACGGCACCCCCTCCATTCCGGAGGGTGAGGTTCCTGAGGCGCACCTGGATGGGACCGACGATCTGGAAAATGCGCCCCATCTGCTGGGCATCAATGGTCGCGTTGTTGCCCTCGATGGTGAGGCTTCGGGTGATGTCGAAGTCGCCGTGGTAGGGATCGAGGGCCGCGTGGGCCGCCTGCTCCGTGTTGCTGTCCTCATGCACGGTGGAGCGTTCAATGAGGTAGGTTCGATCGGCCAGCAGATGCACCGTGACGACCGCACCGGCCGCCACACCGTTCGCCTCGTGGATCGCTGCGCGAAGGGAATACACGAGCGGCGGGAAGACCCCGGGCTGACCCGGAGCGGACTCACCCAGCGTGTCCCGGGTCGAAATCGCCGAAAGGGACACCGTGGATGCAGCCAGGGCTCCGGGCGCGGGGCCGGGGATGAGCAGCAGCGCGAACAAGGGGAGAAGGCATCTCCGGGGGGACAGGGAAGTAGTCATCGAGGGTACAGGTGCCCACCCTCTTCAAAAGCAATCCGCAGGAATCCTTTCGGGAAAATTTCGGGTCCGGAACGTATCATCACGGGGCGTTGCCTGACACCTTCCGTATCCGTGGCGACCGCGGTACGCTTTGACCGCAATGACCGGAGGAGTTCCAGAGCGGGGCGGGTTTTGCACCACGCGGTGGAGCGTGGTCCTGGCAGCCGGGCGGCCGGACTCCCCGGATTCAGCGGCGGCGCTGGAGGCCCTTTGCGTGGCCTACTGGTACCCGTTGTACGCCTTTGTCCGGCGCCGTGGCCACGGCGAGGAGGAGGCGCGGGATCTGACGCAGGGGTTTTTCCAACACCTCCTCCAGCATGAAGGCCTGCGCCACGTGGCCCGGGATCGCGGACGGTTCCGCGCCTTCCTCCTCGCCGGCATCCGGAATTTTCTGGCCAACGACTGGGATCACGCGCACCGGCAGAAGCGGGGTGGCGGTGCGACGGTGTTCTCCCTCGATGCCGCAGATCCGGAGGATCGCTACCGGCTCGAACCGGTGGATAACAGCACGCCGGAGCAATGCTTCGAGCGCCGCTGGGCGCATACCGTCCTGAGGCGTGTGATTGCCCGCATGGAAGGCGAACAAGACACCGCCGATCGTCGCCTTCGGTTCGCCACCTTGCGCCCGTATCTCCTCCGCCAACCGCCCGGGGAAGGCTACGCGGAGGCCGCGGAACGGCTGGGGCTCTCGCTGAGTGCCGTGACGTCGGCAATCCACCGCATGCGCCTGCGGTTCCGCGAGATGTTTCGCGCCGAGATCGCACACACGGTGGCGGATCCGGCGGACGTGGATGCTGAGATCCGCCACCTGATCCAGGCGCTGGGCCAGCCCGAGCCACCGCCGGAGAACGCCACGGACCCCGGGTGAGGCCTTCGAAAGGATGCCCGCCGTTTGCTTTACGAACTGGTCATGGACCAACGTGTCTCCAGGCAATGTGCCGTCTGCCGCTTCCCGCTGCAGACGGATGACTCCGACGAACTTTGTGTCCGGTGCGTCTTCCAGCAGATGGCCGAGGAACCCCAACCGGCCTCCGGCCTGCCCGACCGTCCGCGTGACTTCGGTCCGTTTGAATCGCTGGAGGAGGTGGCCCGCGGAGGCACGGCGGTGGTGTACCGGGCCAGGGACCGGCGCCTCAACCGGGTGGTCGCACTCAAGGTGCTCGTCGCCGGGGAGTTCTCCGCACCCGAATTCCTTGAGCGGTTTCGCGTCGAGGCGGAAGCCGCGGCACGCCTGGACCATCCGAACATCGTGCCGGTCCATGAGGTCGGAGCGCACGACCACCTCCCGTTCCTGAGCATGCGGTTGATCGAGGGCGGCACGCTGGATTCGTTCCGACCCGCCGGACCGAAGGAGACCGCCCGGTTGCTCGAACGCCTCGCCCGGGCGGTTCATTACGCGCACCAGCACGGCGTCCTCCATCGCGACATCAAACCCTCCAACGTCCTCGTGGACGCCGCCGGGGTGCCCTTCTTGACGGACTTTGGTCTGGCACGCGTCCTTCAATACGACAGCCGCCTGACGCGCGGCTCAGCCGTTCTGGGGACGCCCAGCTACATGGCTCCAGAACAGGCCACCGGCGGCGCAACGACCCCATCCACTGCGACGGATGTCTGGGGACTCGGTGCCGTCATGTACGACCTGCTGACCGGTCGGCCGCCCTTCACCGGTTCCACAACCCTCGAGACCCTCCACCAAGTCATCGGCCAGACCCCGCTGCGTCCACGAAGCCTCAAACCGGGAACGCCGGCCGACTTGGAGGTGATCTGCCTCAAGTGCCTGGAGAAGTCTCCCGGGGACCGCTACGGGTCGGCGGACGTACTGGCGGATGAACTGGTCCGATGGCTCGAGGGACGCCCCATCGTCGCCCGACCGGTGGGCGCGGTGGAGCGGGCGGCGAAGTGGGTGCGTCGAAAACCGGTCCTGGCGGGGCTGCTGGGCGCCCTGGCGCTGGTCACACTCGCCGGGGCCGCGGGCGTGGTCTGGCAATCCCAGCAACGGCATGCCGCCCTCGTGGCAACCCGGCGTGCCCTCTACACCTCCCAGATGAACCTCGCGCAACGGGCGTGGGCCGACGGTCAGGCCGCCCGCGTGGCCGAGTTGACCGATTCCCTGATCCCGGGCCCGGGAGAGGAGGACTTGCGGGGATTCGAGTGGCACTACTTTCGCGGCCTGGCGCGGGAGACCGGGGCGACCGTCGTCCACGTGGGAGATGGCCATGCCCAGTGCCTTGCGCTGAGTCCGGATGGCCAGACCGTGGCGGCCGGCACAGGTCATGATGCCATCTGGCTCCTGGACACCGCCACAGCCGCCGTCGTGGCGAAATTGACCAACACGGTGTCGCGAGGCAGCCGGGCCGTCGCGTTTTCGCCGGACCGGCCGCTCCTCGCGGTGAGCACCACTTCCCCGGCCATTGACCTCTGGGATCTCACCACCCGCGCCCCGGGCCGCCAAATCACGGCCGGGAGCCAGTGGGTCGAACGCGTCGCCTTCTCGCCGGACGGCCTTCATTTCGCCGCTGCCACCCGGCCGGCTGGCTCAATTCACGTCTGGCGCGTCCAGGACTGGTCGCCCGTGGCGATGATCGAGGCGGGAGTGAACGACCGCCCAGCACTGGCATTCGGCGCCGACGGTCGTGTCCTCTACTACGCAGCCCCCGACGGCACGCTGTGCGGACTGCCGCTTCCGGAGTGCGGTCCGGTCCGGAATCTCGGCCATCATCGCGGCCCGGTGACCTGGCTGGCCGTGTCCCGGGACGGCCAGACGCTGGTCAGCACGGGGCGGGAAGGCACGGTGCGCCTGTGGTCGCTTCCCGACGGACGGGAACAGGGCGGTCTCCCGACCCAGTCGGCTTGGATCACGTCGGCCGCCTTCTCGCCGGACGGCGGAAGACTCGCAACTACTGCAACCGACGGCACGGTGAAGCTGTGGTCGCTCAAGGACGGGACCGAGCTCTCCGTGTTGCGAGGCCACACGTCGTGGGTCAACCAGGCGCATTTTCTCGCGGAGGGCCGGATCCTCGTCACGGCGTCGGACGACAACTCCGTACGCTTCTGGAACCTGGGCGAGTCCGCCGGCGAACGGGCCCTCAGGGAACATCCGCTCCCGCCGGGTGCCTTCAGGCCCGGGCACGTCATCGTTCCGCCGACGTTCAGCCCGAACGGCCGGCTGCGGGTCGTACCCCGGGGGAATCGGATGATCCTTCACGACCGCACCGCCAGCAATCCCACCCCCCGCGAACTGCTCTCGGGTTGTGAGGAAATTCACGCCGCCACCTTTTCGCCGGATGGCCGATGGCTGGCCGCGACGGGAAGCGGACCCCGCATCGAGCTGTGGGACATGGAAGCCTGCGGGCTGGCGCGAGTTCTGACCTATGCCTTCCTCGATCCCGACACCGTGACGACCACGGTGGCATTCTCCGGGGACGGGAGGCGGTTGGCGGCTTCGGACCGCTTTCAAATCGTCGTCTGGAACCTCGACTCAGGCCGGATGGAACAGGCGGTTCCGCTGGCAACGCCTCAGGCGCGCATCGGACAGGTGCTGATGATGCCCGACTTCCGGACGCTGTGGTTCAGTCGCGAGGGCGATCCCCAGGGTGTCATTGAACGCAGGGCCTGGCCGGAGACGAGCCAACGGTTCCCGCCACTCGAGGGGCATGCCGGTGTCATCATGGAACTGGCCGTTTCCCACGATGGTCAGCGTGTGGCCTCGGCGGCACGGGACGGAACCGTACGACTTTGGGACGCACGGTCCGGCAGACCGCTCGCGGTGCTGTCGGGCCACGTCGGATCCGTCAACTCGGCGCACTTCTCCCCGGACGGCCGTACCCTGGCGTCATCGGGCCTGGATGGTACGGTGCGACTCTGGAGCATTTCCGGGGCACGGGAGGCGGCCATGCTTCCGGGTGGGGTCGCACCGCTCTCACCCGTGCGATTTGCCCCGGACGGCCGCGAACTCGTGGCGTTTTCCCCGGGGGAAGCGCTGCGTGTGTGGCCCATCCTGGATGGACCGTGATCTCCCGGGATTCCACGAAGCCTCACCCCCCGCCCCTCCCGCAACCCACCCGAGGCCGCGACAGCGCCCCGGTCCGCGGGGGGGGCGATCCGAATGGAACTTCCGTCTTGCCGGTCGCGTGGACGATTCCTAGCTTCCCCGCCCGGGTTGCACCCGTAGCTCAATTGGATAGAGCAGCTGACTACGGATCAGCAGGTTTGAGGTTCGACTCCTCACGGGTGCACCACTCTCCAACCGGGTTGGAGCCCGGCGCGCTGCTCGTGCGGCTTTTAACGCAGAGTTTCCCGGGCCAGATTGCAAAAAGTTCCTCCGCACCGTGATTGGCGTTTCGTCAGCAACCACCAGCGATCGAGAAATCCGCAAGTTCGCGGTTGAGCGGCACCGCAAGGATTCCGAAGCCCCGGGAGCCCCGGGCATCCACCCGCTCCGCGCCGCCAAGAGGCTCGCCCTCGATGGCTCCGGACGCACCTTGATCTCCGAGGACGAAGCGGACATTGCCGCGTTCTCCGATGCCATGATGTTTCTCCCATGACCGAGGCCGAATTGCTGGCGAAGCTCGAGCGGGTGGAAGCGCTTCATGCCGGCGCCGCCACACCCGGAGAACGCGATGCCGCCGCGCAGGCCCGGAATCGGATCCTCGCCCGCCTTGCCACGCTGGAGGCTTCCGATCCTCCAATCGAGTACACGTTCTCATTGCGCGACCCCTGGAGTCGAAAATTGCTCGTCGCCATGCTGCGACGCTACGGCATCCAGCCCTATCGCTACGCCCGACAACGCAGAACCACGGTCCGGGCCAAAGTGCCGCGTCGGTTTCTGGACGAAACCCTCTGGCCAACGTTTTTGGAAGCGAGCCACCTCCTGCAAACCCACCTCGACGAAGTCGCGGCCCGGATCATCAGGCAGGCCGTCGCATCGGACGTCTCCGAAGTGGAGGAGCGCGCCGGCAACCCGTCTGCGATCACGGAAGTGAGCGAGCCGATCGGATAGCGATTGCCATGAATTCGCCCGGGCGCTCCGGGCGTTCACCGGCCGGCAACCACCTCACCGGTTGTGCTGACCCCGATCTCCACCGCCCCGGACGGTACGCGGGTGGTCGTGATCCGTCCGCCCGGCCAGCGCACCCAAAGTTCCCCGCCGGCGGCGACGGGCCCCATCACCACTGTCGTGCTGTCCTGGGACCAGTGTCCCGACCCGGCATGCAGTTCCCTCGCGGCTCCCAGGCGATCGCCGGATTTGAGTCGCAGCATCGCGCCAACGGCTGACGGATTTCCCGGTGGACCCTGGAGGCGCACCCGCAAACCCGGAAGGGCGCCGCGGTTCCGAAACAATCGCGTTGCCGCCCCGTTCTGGGTGACCACGAGGTCCGGCCGGCCATCGCCATCAAAATCCGCGGTCGCCGCACCGCGTCCCTCGCCCCAGATCCGGATCCCGGACGCCGACGGTGCCCACGCCGTCAACCCACCCTGTCCATCGCCCCGTAACAACAACCCGGTGCCGGCGTCCAGACGCGACATCTCCGCCTCCGTCCCAAACAGATTCTGACTGAGAAAAGCGTCCTCGTTGCCGTCCCCGTCGAAGTCGGCAACCACAACGCCAAAGGCCGGCGCCCACTGGGCCTCACGGGGCAACGGGACTGCGCGGAACGGTCCGCCCGTGTTGAGAAACAGCATGGATTCGAGGGTGGTCACGCGGTCGCGGCGGACGTCTCGAACCCGGTCCCCGAGGAAGGTGTCGAGGCTTGCCTCGCTGGAGGCGCGATGGGTTGGGAACCGGTCGGACAGGAACGGCATGGCGGCGGCCAGCGACGCGAGCTGCCGGCGTGGGGCCAGTTGGTCCCCGACCCACTCGGCCTCGAGAAGATCCGTCACCCCGGGTTGCGCGAGGGCGCCATGCGCCAGCACCAGCGGTCGAGAGGCGGAAGCCCGCCTCGGACTGTTGAGCCCCCAGTTTGCGGCCACCAGATCCAGAAGACCGTCGCCGTTGAAATCCCCGGCGGCGACGCCACGCCAGAGCCCTGTGTGTCCCGCCAAGCCCAGATCATCGGTGATTTCGTTGAGCACCGTGCCGGTGAGCCGGAAAACCCTGAGGGGTCCCCATTCGCAAGCCAGCACCAGTTCCGCCCGGCCGTCGCCGTCGAGATCGCTCCAAAGGGCCGCGTTGACCAGGCCGACAGCGGCAAGTCGTGCGCTGTTATCCGCGTCGGGGACCCACCGGGCCCCCTCCCGCCAGTACAGGCGCGACGGCGCCCCGGCCGGATACGCCCCCGGGGCCACACCGCCAGCAACGAAGAGCGCCAGTCGCCCATCCCCCCGCGGGTCCCCAATGGCCAGCGCACCCGCCGGTGCCGGCTGCGGAACGGCCGGAGGCGACAGGGCGAGGGCACCCGCGGTCCATTCGAAACCCAGGACAGCCGGAACACGGGCCTCCTCGTACCCGGTCAGCGCCATCAGCACCCGATCGGCACCACCGTACCGCCAGCCCACCAGCCCGGCGGTGTCGTCAGGAACCGCAAGCGGGGCCGCCACGGAGGCAAATCCTCCGCGGCCGTCCCCAAGGAAAAATGCAGGCACCCCGCCCCTCCCGGCACCCACCACCAGGTCCTCATTCCCGTCGCCGTTGACATCCAGCCAGGCCACACCCGGCCCGAGATGGCTGAGCCGATGCGGCAGGAGTGGCTGCCGTGCGAAGTCATCGAAGGGCAATTCCGGATGGAGGTGGGCCAGCGAGGCACTTACGTCCTCAAAGAGCGCCGGTGCCACCTCGGGCGGGGGGACCGCAACGGGCTCCGCACCCGTGGCCGGGATCTCGTAGAGACGGTTGATGCCGACCGGGGTCACAACGCTGCGCGTGCCATCACGCCAGACCACCTCAAGCGTGCGGCGTGAGGACGCTGGACCGCAGGCGAAGACGACCTGGGTGTCGCCACCCGAAAGGTAACGGCCTCCGGCCACCACCTCGGTGGTCTGGGACGGCAGGGCATCATCCCGCAAGGTGATCCGGGCACCAATCCCGCGGGTGTTTGGCGGCATCCCCTTCAGGCGGACGGCGATGCGCGGCGCGCGGCTCTCATTTCGAAGCAGCAGGGCCGGCCCGTTCAGGCTGTTCACCGCCAGATCCAGATCGCCGTCATTGTCGAAATCTGCAGCGATCAATCCCTGGTGGACCCCGGGAAGATCCAGCCCCCAATCCGCGGTTCGCTCCTCAAACGTCACGTCGCCCCGGTTCCGAAACGCCCCGATGTGCATGCGCAGAAGCGGGTACAACCGGTAGTGCTCCATCAACTCCCGCGTGAACGCCCGCTGCCGCGCCGCCGCATCCGGGTATCCGTCCCAGGAGTGCTGACGTGCCTGCACCTGAGCCTCGGCATCCAGATCCTGCACGTCCCGGAAATGCCCCGCCCCGACAAGGAGGTCCTCGTATCCATCGAGGTCCACATCCAGAAACAAGGGCGCCCACGACCAGTCCGTTGCCTGCAACCCCGCCGCATGGGCCACTTCGGCAAAGGTGCCATCGCCCCGATTCAGGAAGAGGGTGTTGTGAACAAACTGCGGCCGGTCCAACGGCTCGCCGATCCCGGCCAACGGGGGATTCTGGGCCGGCTTTTGGCGCCGGCGAAGCCGCGGGTCCCGGCTCAGCATGTCCACCACGAAGAAGTCCACGAGACCATCACGGTCCACATCCGCGAAATCCACGCTCATCGAGCTGGCGCTTTGGTGCCGGAGCGCCTCGGGAGGGGCAGCGCGGAAACCTCCGCGCCCGTCATTGATCCAGAGCCGGTCGGGGGTCCAATAGTCGTTGCAGACATACAGGTCGGGAGCGCCGTCCCCGTTCACATCGCGAAAGGCGGCGGCCAGACCCCAGTCCGGGGGCGGTTCGGTCAACGGCCGACCCGCTTCATCGAGGAACGCTCCGGAGGTCCACGGCACCTCCCGGAAGCGCCCGGATCCGTCGTTCAGCAGGAGGCGGTCCGGCTGCCCACACTCCTCAAGCCGTCCGTCCAGAAACACAAACCGGTTGGTCTCGGCTCCGGCCATCACCGGACGCCCCTGCACCATCCGGATGCGGACCTGGCCGCGATCCCGGATGTCATCCGTCCGGTAGTTGGCCACGTAGAGATCGAGGCTGCCGTCGCCGTTCACATCGGCGAGGGCCATTGTCGTGCTGCCCCAGGGTCCGGCAGTACCCGCGGCGGCGGTGGTGTCCTGGAACCGACCCCGACCGTCATTCATGAAGCAGCGGACGCCGCGTCCATTGACGGAGATCAGCAGGTCGGGGTGTCCGTCACCGTTGATGTCGGCAAAGACCGCCCCTCGCGTCTCCGGTATCACCTCGCCGAGTCCGGAGGCGACAGTGACATCGTCAAATCGCCAGGCGCCCCGGTTGCGAAACAGGCGATTGGTGCCACCGAGATCGCAGAGGAAAAGGTCAGTCCAGCCATCGCCATCCACGTCCCCGGCGGCCAGTCCGGCCCCGTTGTAGAGCACCCGGTTCGATGCCCCGCGCAACTCGTCCAACGTGTTGGTGAACTGCAGACCGGTCTCCGCGGGGGGCATCAGGTGAAAGCCGGCACGTCCCGCCCCCGGAACCGGAAGCGCCGCCCAGCGCACCCCGGCCTCCGCACGCCATTCAAGGTCGTCGGCCGCAAGAGCATTGAACAGTCCTGTCAGAAGGAATCCAGCGATGATGGCCCACACACACACCGCCAGCGCACGGCTCGGCGGGAGCCTCGCCCCACCGATGTCAACTGGTGGTGGGCCTCCAGCCCCCTTTCCAATGGTGGGGCGAAGGTCTTCCTGAGCCGTCGGCAAGTGGAGTTGCCACAGGCCCGGCTTGCGGTTGCACCAACGGCTCGGCGGGAGCCTCGCCCCTCCGATGTCAACTGGTAGTGGAGCCCCAGACCCCTTTCCGGGGGTGGGGCGAAGGTCCTCCTGAGCCGCCGGCAGGTGGAGTTGCCACAGGCCCGGCTTGCAGTTGCACCAACGGCTCGGCGGGAGCCTCGCCCCTCCGATGTCACCTGGTGGTGGAGCTCCAGACCCCTTTCCGGAGGTGGGGCGAAGGTCCTCCTGAGCCGTCCGCAGGTGGAGTTGCCACAGGCCCGGCTTGCGGTTGCACCAACGGCTCGGCGGGAGCCTCGCCCCTCCGATGTCACCTGGTGGTGGAGCTCCAGCCCCGTTTCCAATGGTGGGGCGAAGGTCCTCCTGAGCCGTCCGCAGGTGGAGTTGCCACAGGCCCGGCTTGCAGTTGCACGGACGGCTCGGCGGGAGCCTCGCCCCACCGATGTCACCTGGTCGTGGAGCCCCAGACCCCTTTCCGAGGGTAGGGCAAAGGTCCTCCTGAGCCGTCGGCAGGTGGAGTTGCCACAGGCCCGGCTTGCAGTTGCACCAACGGCTCGGCGGGAGCCTTGCCCCACCGATGTCACCTGGTCGTGGAGCTCCAGCCCCCTTTCCGGTGGTGGGGCGAAGGTCCTCCTGAGCCGTCGGCAAGTGGAGTTGCCACAGGCCCGGCTTGCAGTTGCACCAACGGCTCGGCGGGAGCCTTGCCCCACCGATGTCACCTGGTCGTGGAGCTCCAGCCCCGTTTCCAATGGTGGGGCGAAGGTCCTCCTGAGCCGTCGGCAGGTGGAGTTGCCACAGACCCGGCCTGCAGTTGCACGGACGGCTCGGCGGGAGCCTCGCCCCACCGATGTCACCTGGTCGTGGAGCTCCAGCCCCGTTTCCAATGGTGGGGCGAAGGTCCTCCTGAGCCGTCGGCAAGTGGAGTTGCCACAGGCCCGGCTTGCAGTTGCACGGACGGCTCGGCGGGAGCCTCGCCCCACCGGGCTTGACGCCGCCCGCCGAACGCGGTGCCTGCATGGGCGCGCTGCTCAGCATCATCTTGTCAGAGGCAGTGGACCAATGATGACGGTCACGTTTAAAGGCGGAATTCCCCTGTAAAGAAAAAGGCCCGCGCCATCCGACGCGAGCCCTGCGGACGCGGCACCCTGGGGTGCCGCGTCCGGGAATCTTGGCCGCCACCCCGCCTAGTTGCGGAGCTGGCCAAACCACTCCGGACCTTCGGGAGTGAACGTGTACGGACTGGTGGCGCCAGGAATCGGCTGGTAGGTGCCTCCCAGGCTTGTGGACGCCTCAAGAACGCCGGTACCGGTCCACTCAAGGGTGACTGAACCGTCGGCATTCACGCGGACGCCGGTGAACTCCAGATTGACCGGCGGCGTGATGACCACGTCCGTCAGGGGGTTGCCCTCGAGTCCGATCGCGTAGATCTGAGACATCTCTTCCGCAGTCAAACTGCGATTCCAAATCCCCAGGTCATCCAAGGGACCGGAGAGGTAGTTCGGACTATTGAAATCCGGACCCACCACCGGCGGATCGCTGTCGTCCACATTCAACCGGGCACCCATCGAGAGCCAGGGGATTCCCGGTTCGTTGATGTTGCCGAGGTAGTCGGCGGACGCGACTTCGGTACCGTTCAAATACAGGCGGACCTGGGCGCCGTCCGCGGTGAATCCGACCTGCTGCCAGCTGCCGGTGGTGAAGGCGTTGGGGGCGGTGGCCCGAACGATGTTGGGTCCGGACCCCACGGCGGCGGACAACCGGCCTTCGAGGGTGGTGTCATCGAAGACCAATCCGATCTCGAACTGTCCCGCGGGTGTGCCGGGTCCGACACCGGCGCCGACACCAATCTGGCCCTGCGCGTTGCGGACGAAGGCCACGTCGCTGAAGAAGCCCGGTTCGACCCGCACCCATCCGGACACGCTCAACGCCCGGCGGGCCTTGGCGTAGTTGTCCACGAACAGGTAGGTGAATCCGTCAAAGTTGAACGCATTGGCAATCCGACCCTGGATCCAGTTCGGTGTGCCATTCACCACGGCCGCACTGCCCCCCGCGACCGAGTTCACCGCGGTGGTGCCGCTGGCGGCGTCGTACTTCCAGTACCCCACCAGGGCATCGTCAATCGCATAGCGCGAGATGCTGACCGACGCGTTGCGGCTGACCACGCTGCCGCCCTCGTTGAAGATGGCGACGTTGTAGATGGCTTCGTCGTCCGGTCCAAGGTTGGAGATGGTCAGCGTATCGGTGGTGGCCCCCGCGACGTTGCCGCCATCGGGCAGGTTTCGCCCGTTCTTGCGCCACTGGTAGGTGAGCCCGGTTCCGGTCGCCTGCACCGAGAGGGTCACCGTACCGTTCTCGGGTGCGGTGGTCGGATGCGGCTGGTCGGTGATCGCCGGGGGTGGCGGCGCGGGGGTCGAGTTCAGGATGAGCTGGATCGCATTGACCGGCGCCCCACGATCGTAGGTCGGCGGCGTCAGCGTCTGCCAGGTCAGGCGGATCGTCCCGTCCGCGGCGGCGCGCACGTTGTCAAACCGCACATAGGTCGCGAGGTCCCGGTTGGCCGGGTTGGTGCTCGTGCCGCGGTAGAACCCGGGCGCCGCATTGTATTCGTCGGCATTGATCACCCGCACGTAGTAGGTCGTGGTCGTTTCGCCAATGACCGTGTAGTTCGCGTTTTGGAACTGGAGCGGGATGCCCACCATGTAGGCGATCACCGAGTGCGTACCGGCCGGCACCTGATAGAACGTCAGCATGCGGCTCTCCGGCTCGGTGTTCGGCTGCGCGTGGTTGAGGCCGTTCAACATGCGGGCCGTCGCGCCCTGGTCGCCCGTCCCGGCACCCCAGGCACCCGAGGTCGTGAATTCGAAGGTCAGCCCCGAATCCGCGCCATCGCTGTTCCACAGCGTGGCCAGCGGGTCCTCCGGTTCCACGCTGAAGTCGGGGATCTCCCCGCTGCCCGCGTTCTGGGCGTTGTTCCAGTAGGCCTGGAGATGCAGGCCAGCCACGTCAGTGGGCAGCATCAGGGTGGGCGCTCCATTGGCGCCGCCACCGCGGAAGCTGATGCCGATGCTCTTCGTCGCCGACGGTGTGAAGATCAACGCCTGCACCGGAGTGCTGGTCCGGGATTCTTCGCACCCGGAAATCTTTACCGTGTACACATCGCCGGCGTTTTCCGTCGTGACGGGAGGCGTGGTGTAGGAAGTGCGGGTGGCTCCCGGAATCAACTGGTCATTCCGGTACCATTGGAGCGGCCAGGGGCCGTTGACCGTGACGAAGAACGTGGCCGGCTCGCCGGCGAGAACGTAGGTGTCCACCGGCTGCACCAGGATCCGCGTCTTGTCGCAGTCCGGTTTGTCGGCCACCGCCAGGAGACCCACCTCGGCGATCTGCATGCAACACCCGTTGGGTGTCTGCGTCTCGATCACTGTCCAGCGATAGTGCCGGTAGGACCTCGTGTTCGGGAAATAGGCGGTCTGGGTCTGAAACCGCGCCGTCCACTCCGGGAAGTCGTCGTTGCGGTAGATCAGCTCCCAGTTCCCCGTCGTCCACGTCGGACTTTCATCGTTGGACCCCTCGATGGTGAAGACCTTTGGGTCGCGCTCGGGCGCATCGTTCGCCGACTGCATCGAGATGCCGGTGATGACGGTGGCGCCCAGCTGGGGCGTCACGACGAAACCGGACGGCGTGCCACCAATCCGGGTGTCGAAGTTCAGGTACTTGGTCGGCTGGCCGTCAATCGCGTTGGCCACCCCTTCCGAACCCGGGCTGTTCGCGGACGATGCGAGGATGGTATCGCTGGGTTGAAGGACATTGGCCGGGGCCCCGGTCCCGAGAAGGGCCACCTCGGCGATCTGCATGCAGCAGCCGTTGGGCGTCTGCGTCTCGATCACCGTCCAGCGGTAGTGCAGATAGGGACGGAAATTGTCGAAGAGGAAGGTCTGCTCCTCAAACCGGCCGGACCACTCGGGGATCTCGTCGTTCCGGTAGATCAGCTCCCAGTTTCCGGAACCCCAGGTCGGGTCCGCATCGTTGGACCCCTCAATGGTGATGATTTTGGGGTC
The DNA here is from genome assembly GCA_019634635.1 of Verrucomicrobiia bacterium. Lineage (NCBI taxonomy): Bacteria > Pseudomonadati > Verrucomicrobiota > Verrucomicrobiia > Verrucomicrobiia bacterium. The sequence continues at coordinate 14,709 of JAHCBB010000021.1, read as the reverse complement.
GCGCTCGGGGGCATCGTTGGCCGACTGCATGGTGATGCCAGTGACCACCGTCGCGCCCAGCGCCGGCGTGACCACAAATCCGGAGGGGCTGCCGCCAATGCGGGTGTCGAAGTTCAGGTACTTGGTCGGCTGGCGGTCAATCGCGTTGGCCACCCCCTCGGACCCCGGGCTGTTCGCCGACGAGGCGCTGATGGCGTCGCTGGGCTGGAGGACGTTCTGGGGCAGGACACTGCCCAGCAGCCCGACCTCGGCGATCTGCATGCAGCAACCGTTTTCCGTCTGGGTCTCAACCACCGTCCAGCGGTAATGCCGGTAGGCACTCAGGTTCGGGAAATTGAATTCTTGGAACTCGAAGCGGCCGGACCATTCAGGGATGTCGTCGAGGCGGACAATCAACTCCCAGTTGCCCGAGCTCCAACTGGGATTCTCATCATTGGAACCTTCGAGCGTGACCACCTTGGGATCGCGCTCCGGCGCATCGTTGGCCGATTGCATGAACATCCCCACCACGCGGGTGACGCCGATGCTGGGGGACACCACAAACCCGGAAGGGCTGCCGCCAATGCGGGTGTCAAAGTTCAGGTACTTGGTCGGCTGGCCGTCAATGGCGTTGGCAACGCCTTCCGAGCCGGGACTGTTGGCGGACGAGGCGACGATCGGGTCGCCGGGTTGGAGGACGTTCTGCGCCTGGAGAGCGCTGCCCAGCCATAACGCCGCCAGCAACAGGCAGCAGGGTTTGGGGAATCGGGTTCGGTTCATAAGGAATGCAACCCACCGCCACGGGTGGCCGCCACCCGTTGGCGGCGGACAATCCGCCCGGGGTGGTTTGTGGCATTAAGTGAGTGTGTGGCCCATTACAATCACCGGGGACCTTGTGGGCAAGGAAAATCCTGCAACGGCAAGAGCATTCATGGCACTCCATCGGGCCGCCGCCCGCCCTTCGGCAGCGGCAAAAAGCCCCGCCCTCAACCCCGTCCGATTCCTACCCGCCCCGAACCTTGCGGAACATCGCGAGGCACCGCTCACGCTGGGTGGGATGGGAGACGATGGGGGCCGGATAGCCGGATCGCGCCAGCAGAAGGGGTTCGGACGACGGCTCATGCACGGCCTCCTCCGGCAGGTTCGCGAGCTCCGGGATCCACTGCCGCACAAACGCTCCGTCCGGATCAAATTTCCGCCCCTGGAGGACCGGATTAAAGATGCGGAAGTACGGCGCGGCATCGGTGCCGCAGCCGGCGCTCCACTGCCAGCCGCCATTGTTCGCGGCCAGGTCGCCATCCACCAATCGCTGCATGAAATAGCGCTCCCCGCGCTGCCAGGAAACCAGCAGGTCCTTGGTGAGGAACATCGCCACAATCATGCGCAACCGGTTGTGCATCCATCCAGTGGCGTTGAGACAACGCATGGCCGCATCCACAATGGGAAATCCCGTGCGTCCCTCGCACCACGCCGCAAAGTGCTCGTCCGGTCCCGACCATTCGAGGGCGTCGTATTCCGGACGGAAGCTGCCCGCGGCCACCCGGGGAAAGTTGGCCAGAATCTGGATGTAAAACTCCCGCCAGATCAGTTCGCTCCACCACACATCGCATCCGCGGAGCTGCGCCGGCGCGGCGACCTCGCGCACCCGCTGGAGCCGGGCCAGCACCGTGCGAATGTTGATCGTTCCAAACCGCAGATGCGGGGACAAATGCGAGGTGGCGCCCTCATCCGCCGGGAAATTCCTGCGACGGTCGTAGTCGAAGACCCGGCGCTCGACGAACGCGCGCAGGGCCTCCTGCGCGGCGTGCTCCCCCGCTGCGGGCAGTTGCTGGGCGAGCGGATGCCCCAGCGACGCCGACGCTTCCGGCATGGGCAGCGACCGGATGGCTTCCGGCACCGGCCGCACCGCCCGCGGCACACGCGGCACCGGTGGCGGCACCGGCAGCGCACGCCAGGCCCGCGCATAGGGGGTGAACACCGTGTAGGGCTCCCCGGACTGGGTCCGCACCTCCCGCCCCTCCTGGATCACCGCGTCCTTGAACGACTCGAAGTGGACCCCGGCCGGGTACAGGGCCGCCGCCACCCGCCGGTCCCGGCTGACCGCATATGGCTCGTAATCGCGGTTGGTCAGCACCGCGGCCGCTCCGGTTTCCCGGGCCAACCGCACCAACTCCACCTCCGGCGTCCCGTGACGCAGGATGAGCCGGTGACCCAGTGCCCCAAGATTCTTCGCAAGCGCCTCCAGCGACCGCAGCAGGAACGCCACCCGCGCCGCCCCGGTGTCCGGGGCCCGGAGGATCGCGTCGTCCCAGATGAAGACCGGCACGACGCATTCGGCCCTTGAGGCCGCCTCGTGGAGCGCGGTGTTGTCCGAGACCCGCAGATCGCGCCGGAACCAGTGGATGACGGTTTGCATGCGGCCGCAACGAGCCCCGATCCCCTCGCAAGTCAATCCGTCCGCCCACCGAGCGCCGGCGTCACTTCCGGTTGCCGCCCACCGGGCCGATGTCCGCCTCCGTCAGCCCGGGACTTTGGAACACCGTGCTGAAGGCCTCGCAGGCGACGGCGTATTCAAATCCCCGGCCCGTTCCCGCCGCACCGAATCGGCCGGCACGATCCAGGGCGATGAAGTTGATGGCGAGATCGGATCCCGGGGAACTTTTGCGCGCGATCCGGCGGATGGTCTCCAGGCAGGCTTCCTGCGGATGGAGCCCTTGGCGCATCAGCTCCACCACCTGGAAGGACCCGCAGAAGCGCATCACGTTTTCCCCGACCCCCGTCGCCCCGGCGGCGCCCACCTCATTGTCCACGTACAACCCGCTGCCGAGGATGGGGGAATCCCCAACCCGGCCCGGGATCTTGTAGCCCCAGCCACTGGTCGAGCAGCCGCCGAAGAGATTGCCGTCGGGCAGGAGGAGGATCAGGGCGATGGTGTCGTGGTTTGGGTGCTGCGCGGCGTTCCGGGCGCGGGCCGCCTGATCGGCCTTCCATCGGCGCCAGGCGGCCTTCTGCCCCGGGGAAACTTTCGGCCCCCGCTCAAAGCCCTCCCGCGCTGCAAAGGCCTCGGCTCCCTCGCCCACCAGCATCACGTGCCGGGTCGTCTCCATGACGCGCCGGGCGATGCTGACCGGATGCCGGTAGCCCGACACCGCCGCCACGCTGCCCGCGCGATGCCCGGGCCCGCTCATGATGCACGCATCCAGCTGAACGACCCCATCGGCATTGGGAATGCCCGCCAAGCCCACACTGGCGTTGTTGGGGTCGGATTCCGTGACCCGGATCCCCTGCTCCACCGCGTCAAGCCCCGCCCCACCGGCGCGGACCACGGCCAGGGCGGCTTCGTTGGCCGGCCGGCCGAAGGGCCATGTGGACACCACCACGGGCGGCGTGGCCTGCAACTCGGCGGGACCCGGCTCGACCGCGGCATGCAGTCGCCGGACCACCGACGCACCGCTCACGGCCAGAGCCGAGCGTGCCACGAAATCACGACGGGAAACGGAAGGCATCAGAAGGCATCCTGGACGGGGTGGCTTGGAGCGTCTGGGGTGGGACGAAGGCCGGCGCAGGGCGTGCCGGACGTCATGCAGCCGGCGGTTCGGATGCCGGGGCGGCCGGGGCAGGCGCGACGGCCTTGCCGCCGAGGATTTTGAACATCACGGCACCGCAGGTCGGGCACTTGCCCTTCACCGCGTTACGCCCGTTTTTCATGACTTCCTCGACCGCATCGGCGATCGGTTTCTTGGATTTACATCGGACACAGTAACCTTCCGCCATACACCCTCCATTCTCCAAGGCCCGCCGAACGCATGGCTCAAGCCCGGAGTCGGACCGTACCGACCGCGCCACCCGGGTGTCAATCAACCCGGTGACTCCGGGATGGCATCCCCGGCCGCGGGATGGCATATCCCGGGCCGCGACATGGAGTACGATACCGTCATCGGGCTGGAGACCCACGTCCAGTTGAAGACCCGGTCCAAGATGTGGTGCGGCTGCCCGAACACCTTCGGCGCCGAACCCAACACCCTGGTGTGTCCGGTCTGCCTCGGCATGCCCGGGGTCCTCCCCGTGGCGAACGAGGAAGCCCTCCGCCTGACCGTGCTCACGGGATTCCTGTTGAACTGCGAGATCCCGGAATCGGCGAAGTTCGACCGCAAGAACTACTTCTACCCCGACTCGGCCAAAAACTACCAGGTCACCCAGTACGACCGCCCCAGCACGCGCAACGGATGGATGGAATTCGAATTCTCCGGGGCGTCTGGGCATGAATCCGGGCTGGCGCGAGTCCGCATCACGCGGGCGCACCTCGAGGAGGACGTCGGCAAGAACAACCACTTTGAGCGGCACAGTGGCGTGGATTTCAACCGGGCCGGCGTGCCGCTGCTGGAGATCGTCTCCGAACCCGACCTCACGGGACCCGACATGGCGCACGCCTACCTCCGGGCGCTGACGGACATCCTGGTCCGCGGCGGGATCAGCGACTGCGATCTCGAAAAGGGGATGGTCCGCTGCGACGTCAACCTCTCCGTGCGGCCGAAGGGTGACCCCAACCTGGGCGCCAAGATCGAGCTCAAGAACCTCAACTCGTTCTCCGCGGTCCGCCGCGCCATCCATTTCGAATCCGCCCGGCAGATCGGCGAGATCGAGCGTGGCGGGACCCTGCGCCAGGAGACGCGGCGCTGGGACGACGAGGCCGGAATCACCGAGCCCATGCGGTCCAAGGAAGATGCCCACGACTACCGGTATTTCCCGGAGCCGGACCTCATGCCCTTCCGGCCCACCCCGGAGTGGCTGGCGGAGGTCCGGTCCCGGATGCCCGAGCTGCCGCTGGCCCGCAAGCAGCGGCTGATGCGGGATTACGGCCTGCCCGCCGGGGACGCCGCCGTGCTAAGTGACCGGCTGGACCTCGGACGCTTCTTCGAGCAGGCGGCGTCGGGCGTCGCCAACCCCAAGGCGGTGGCGAACTGGGTCATCAACAACCTGCCGGCCCAGCTTGCCGCCCGCGGCATTGGCCTGGAGGGCCTGCCGTTCGGACCGGACGCCCTCCGCGAGCTGGTGGTGCTCGTGGACTCCGGAAGGATCAGCAGCAAGATTGCCCAGGACGTCTTTGTCGAGATGACCGCGTCGGGCGGGCGTCCGGAGGCGATCGTCACGGCGCGCGGATGGGCCCAGGTGAGCGACATGGCGGAGATCGAGCGTCTGGCCGACCAGGTGATTGCGGCGCATCCGGGCCCGGCTGCGGACTTCCGAAATGGGAAGGCGGCGGCCCTCAACTTCCTCAAGGGCCAGTTGATGAAGCTGTCCCGCGGCAAGGCCAATCCGGCGCTCGCCGGGGACGTGCTGGAGCGCAAGCTGGGAGGGGTTGCCAATTCCGGGTCCATCCCCTAGCCTGAAGTACGTTGGTCCTCCCCAGACCACCCGTGACGGCTCCCGTGAACCGCTATTTTTCGAACAGCCGCACCTTTCGCCGCGGGAAGGTGAGCGCCGGGCTGCTCATGTACCGGTGCCGTGGGGGACGGCTGGAAGTCTTCCTCGCCAGACCGGGCGGCCCGTGGTTTCCGCACCGGAATCATGACATCTGGACGATTCCCAAGGGTGAGGTGGAGCGTGGGGAGAACCTTTTGGAGGCCGCCATCCGTGAATTCCGGGAGGAAGTCGGGCTGGAGCCGCACGGTCCCTACCACGAGCTCGGCTCGGTCCGGCAGCGCGGCGGGAAAACGGTTCACGCCTGGGCGTTTGAAGGCGACTGGGACGAACGGGAGCCCATTCGGAGCGCCCAGGTGGAGGTGGAGTGGCCGGCGGGATCCGGTCAGTGGTCGGTGTGGCCGGAAATTGAGCGGGCGGCCTTTTTCCCGATGCCGCAGGCCCGCGAGCACATGAAGGTCGCCCAACAGCCCTTTCTGGACCGCCTCGCGGCCCTGCGGCCTTCGGGAGCCGGCGCTGGCGCTCGCTTGGGCACGTGTGCCGATGCCCACCCGGGAGCTCCCGCGGCGCCCCCCTACTCCTTCGCCCAGAAATCAATCACGAACACGTCGCCCAACACCGGCTTCACCAGCCGGCCGAATTCCTGGTGATCGGGATGCACGAGGTAGGCGTCGCGGTCCGCCTCGGTGGCGAACGTGAGCACCCAGCAATGGGTGAAGCCCTTGTTGAGGCCCTCGGGGCTGTTGTTGGGTCCCCACTGGAGTTTTTGGATCTGGGGGATCCTGGTTTTGAGTGAGCGGAAGGCCTCCTCGACTTCCCGGACCTGTTCCTTCGATGCCGCGTCCTTGAATTTGAAGGCCACAACGTGATTCAGGCGCCCGCTGCGGTTGGTTCGTGCGGCGGCGGCGGTGGTGGTGGTGGTGGTGGTGGTGGACGGCTTCGGTTCGTCCTTTGCGTTCAGGGGCATCATGACAAAAAGGGCCACGCCGATCCCGAAGGCGGCGACGGCGGCGGCGGCAGCAAGACTGCGGAGGGACGGGCGATCCATGGCTTCAACGGACCCAGAGGCTACGGATCCCATTCAAGGCATGACAAGTCCCGCGCGTTATTTTGTCCCCGGACGCCTTTGATAATGCCCCGAACGGGAGTTCCCGCCCTCCGACCCCTGCTCCCTGCCGTCCGGCAATCCGGGCCCCCGACGTCCCGGAACGTCCCCGTGCTCGGAAAAAGTTTCGGCCCGGCACAATTTTTTCGTGCCATGAACGGCCCCACCCCGTTTTCCTTTTGCAATCTCCGGCGGCTCCTGCCGTCCCCGATCTCCCGGAACTAGCCGAAAGCCGCCCCACCCCGCATGAATTTCTGGAAACGAAAACTGGCCGCCTACCTGCACGACAGCCCGGACAAGGTGCTCAGCATTCTCGACCACGAGGAGCGCGCACGACGAATTGCGGGTATGATTCCGTCCTCCGAAATGGCGCGCAAAGAGGCCGATTGGGCGGCCTCGGCGGCCGATCGTTTGCCGTTTCCTCCGTCATCGGACACGAGAACCGAACTCACCTGCTTCCGCCATCCGCTGGGTGGTGCCGAGATTCCCTTGAATGGGCAGGCCCTGCCGATTGGCGTCGCCGAGGACACTTCCCAGACGTCCCGCCCCAAATTGAACGAAGACAATCCACGCGCTGCTTTCATCAGCACCTGGCGTTTCTGGCGCAACTGGGCCGCGTCGCGTCACGCCGATTTCGCCCTGTACCCGGCCGAAACCCGGCTGCCCGACCACACCATCTGGAATCATCTTGCCGTCACCAGTGCCATGCAGGGCTGTCTGGGCGGAGAGCCGTGGACCAAGGACAACCCCGGGGGTCCGGTTGATTCCCCGGCCTTCCTAATCTTCACCATCGGCCCGGTCCAGGACTTCATCAGTGCCGCACGCTCGACGCGCGACCTGTGGAGCGGCAGCTACCTGCTCTCCTACCTGATCGGGCACACCCTCCGTCGCATCGCGCTCGATTTTGGCCCCGACCATGTGATTTTCCCAAACCTCTGCGATCAACCGATCGCGGATTTGCTCCTGAAGGAGGAGATCTGGGATCAGGTTAGCACGGTGGAGGACTCGAAACTCTTCGAAGCCTTTGACTACTACGGCAGCAGTGATTCCAAGCAGCGACTACTCACTCCTTCCCTGCCGAACCGGTTCCTCGCCGTCTTGCCCACCCGCATGGTGGAGCATCGCGACCGCGGACCACAGTTCGCATCGGTCACCGCCTATGCTCAATATCTTGCAGATGACCTGAAGCTGTTCCTGAAACACGAAATTGCCGGTCCTTTGGCCGACGTTGCAGCACAAGCCTTGGGCACCCGATTCAACCAGAATCGCTTCTCCCGGCAGGCTGACAGGCTGCTCGAGGTCCATTGGCAGGCGCTTCCCTGGCCGGATACGTTCCAGGGCGCGCGGGAGCAGGCGGAGCCTCTTCCGAACGACGATTCCACCGCCGAATACACGCCGCGCGCCGGACTTCAGACCATTCTCAACCTTTGCCAGCATGGAGCCGATACGCGCTACCTGACCGACCAGGCACCGAAGAACGTCGCCGCAGCTTGGAGCGCCCTCTATGCCAGTGCCGAATGGTTGCTCGACGGCGCGAAAGCCAATCGAGGCTTCCCTGCCGCCGTGGGTGGCCATCTGCATCCCACCAAGGACAATTCCAAGGATTCCCTCAACGGCCGCGAAGTGGCAGTCCTCCTCGTGGGGGACGAAGCCGACGCCCAGGAATTGTCTACGAAGCTGGCTGCCCGCCTCAGGAAAAACCATCTCGTCAAGAGGGGAGAAGACCTTGGCGCAGGCACACTCATCAAGCGGCTCTGGCCCTACGCGGTGCTCTGTCCACGCCACGCCTTTGCTCCAAAGGATCTGGAGATGCCCAACACTCGGGGGATCGCCGCCCACGAACCGTGGGGCGACGATGATGATGATGGCGGACAGGAGGAGAGGTACTTTGCCGTGCTTGCCCTGGATGGGGACTCCATGGGCAAGTGGATCAGCGGTTCGAAGGCACCCAGGCTGCAGGACGTGCTCTCAAGGGAATGCGAAGAAGTGTATCGGGCGAAGGGGGCCAATCTGGAGCACCACCGCCCGCTTTCGCCGGCCTGGCACCTGCAATTCTCCGAGGCGCTCGGAAACTTCTCGCAACATGCCGTCCGTCGCATCGTGGAGGCCTTTGACGGCCGGCTCGTTTACTCCGGCGGCGATGACGTGCTGGCGATGCTGCCGGCGGACACTGCACTGGAATGCGCCAGAGCCCTCCGCCTCGCCTTCCGAGGGGATCCCGACCTCAACCGCGCGGCTTGTGGGGTCTTGGTAGGACAAGGGAAGCGACGACGCAGCGACCGTTCCACGCGATTGTTTCAGATCGACACGGAGGGATTCCTCCGCGTGTCGCCAGAGGCCACCGATCGTCACGGAGAGACGGCCCGGCTCCTGGACGATCCAGTCAGATTCCCGGCCATTGTCCCGGGTCCCAAAGCCGATTGCTCCGTCGGCATTGCCATCGCCCACTTCAAGTCGCCGCTCCAGGATGTCGTGCGGGCGGCGCAGGCCGCGGAAAAGCGCGCGAAAAACCAATTCGGACGCGGCGCGGTCGCCGTGTCGCTTTTCAAACGTTCCGGCGAAATCACCGAATGGGGCTGCAAGTGGGAGGACGGTGGCCTCGAAGTTTACCGCGCCATGCTTGCCGCCATTGCCGATGAGAGCGTGTCCGGGAAGTTCCCGCACCGCGTTGTCGAGTTGCTGGACGCGTACCTCACCGACACCTCGCCCCTCGCTGCCAAGAGCTTCAAAGCCCTTCGGGAATTTCCGGTAGTCGAGATCGTGCTCTGCGAGTTTCGTCACGCGATCGAACGGCAGGGGCAGAAGAAGGACTCCCCGAAGTTTGCCGAATTGAAGGAAGCGGGAGCCGATGATCCCGCCGGTGCCCTTTCCCGCTACCTCCATCATCTTCAGAATTCAGCCGCTCACGAGTTGAAACGGGCCAAGGAAAACACCGCCAGATGGGAGACACTGCCCCCTCATGAACAGCACCGGCTTGAGGCCGCTCCTATTGAGTCCCCTTTGTCGGCGGTCATCGGTCTCTGCCAGACCGTCGCCTTCGTCGAACGTAATCTGCCGAAAGGCAATCGGCCATGAACACGATCCTGCTCCGCCCCACCGACATCCTGTTCTTTCGCGATGGCCGCCCAATGAGCGGCGCATCGGCCGGCCACGGCGCTGCATGGCCGCTGCCCACGGTCATCAATCATGCGTTCCATGCAGCACTCCACCGGGCCGGTGACATCTTCCAAAACGCCCACCCCCACTGTCTGGGACGAAATGGAATCTACGGGGACGCCGGACGACGTGATCGCCGTTTTGGTTCCTTGGCCACCGCAGGACCATTCCCGGTGTCCACCGCCAACGCGGATCCTACCTGGTACTTTCCGCGCCCTGCGGATGCCGATGACAGCGGCTCGGCGGTTCTCGCTCCTCACCCCTCAGCCGCTCCGTCCAGTCTGGTGGCCCCCTGCAAATATCCGGTCACTTCCACAAGACCACCCTCCAAGGGCACTCCGAAATCCTGGTGGAGTTTGGGGGCGTGGAACTCCTACCTCCGAACGGCGCAAGTCCCTCAACCTCCCGGCAGATCTGTGTTCATCAGCGATGGGGACTTCGCAGACACCGAGCACACCTACGGAATCGGAATCAATCCGGACACCGGCACGGTGGAGGAAGGTCAATTCTATTCTGCCAACTACCTGCGATTGCGGGATGGCTGGCAGCTTGGTGTCCTGGCGAGCGCCGCCGACAAGAAATTTCACCACCCAGTGCACGGTGACGACCTGGTGCGGACGCTTCTCAACGGCCACGGTGCCGAGATCATCGCCGGTGGTCAGCAGCGTGTCTGCACGGCCACGCTGGAGCCGAGTAGGAACGGTGGCCTGCCCCTGCCCCTCGGTCGCACCGACGGATTCCATCAGCAGGATGGCCACTGGCTGGTGAAGTGGGTCCTGCTGTCCCCAGCAATCTGGCCGGAGATTCCAGGTGGAGCTTCCAGGGGCGGTGAAACGATCCACGCGCATCCTGGCGGATGGCTGCCAAACTGGGTTTCCCTCGATTGGGATGCAGAGACGGCGACTGTGCACCCCAACAAGGACAACGGTCGGGTGTTGTTGAAGCTGCGAATGGGAAATCGTCGGCGAGACTACACGGGACCCCGGGTAAAGCGCGTCTCCGACGAAGGCGAAGCCGAAATCCGAACCCACCTTGTCGCCGCCATCGTACCCAAGCCGATTCCCGTCACAGGATGGGCTCTGGCCAACGACTCGGATCGCCCCCAGGGCGGTGCCAAGTCCACCCACCTCGCCGTTCCGGCCGGAGCCGTGTACTACTTCGAGGCCGAATCGGAGACGGATGCAAAAAACCTGGCCGCCGCCCTCAACTGGCACGGCAGCGACACCCAACCCACCACCATCCGGAACCGCCGCAGCACGCTCATGGGCGAGAAGGGCTTTGGCCTGGGCGTCTGCGGGACATGGGACTTTTTCCCAGGAACAAGGCCGCAATGAGGTCCCACCGTTCAGTCCGGAGTCTTGAACGGGTTGATCACCCGGACGCCGTCGTACTCCTGACCGTCGTTCAGGTCTTCCGCGTACAGGATGGGCGCTCCGAGGCGTCGGGTCGCTGCCAGCACCGCGGCATCCCAGTAGCGGACCTGGTAGCGCCGGCAAAGGCGGCGGGCTTCGCCGAACAATTCGACATCGGTGGCCACGACCGGCCGCTTCAGCAAGGCGGTCACAATCCGATCGCAGAGGGACGGGTCCATGGCCAGTCGGGCCTTGATCCGCGCGTTATGGAAGAACTCCTGCACCACCTGCAACGTCACGATTCCAACCTGGAGCGAGCGTTCCTCCGCAACCCACCCTTCGACCCGAACCCGATGGGCAACGTCCAGAGACGTCTCCTGACATGATTTCGCCCCTGAGTCCCACGATCCTCAAACCAACAGAAACGAAACGGCCCCATGATGTCGGACGCTGAATTCTTCGCCGGAATCACTGGCAGCACGAACGACCTCAGCCTCGTCGTCCGTGCCTTGCGCGAGAGCGGTCAGCCCTTCTGCCTGATTGGCGGGCTCGCGGTGAATCATTACGCCGAGCCCATGGTCACCCTGGACGCCGACTTCGCGGTTGCCGGCGCCGAAGGAACGGCCGCCGCGCTGCGACAGGCAGGATTCCAGGTCGAGGAGTTTCCTCATTCCTGCAATGCCACCCTGCCGGGCAGCCGGCTTCGCATCCAGATCACCCTCAACCACCGTTACGGCAGCTTCCCCTCCCGTGCCGTTATTGGGACCCTCTTTGGCGTCGAACTCCCCATCGCTGCGCTTCCCGACGTCGTGCAAGGCAAGCTCTGGGCCGCGACCGACCCCACACGTCGAGCGACGAAGCGGCAGAAGGACGCCGTGGACCTCGCGCGGCTTGCCGAATCCCATCCTGAAGTCTTCCAGTTGATCCCATCCGGCCTCGTCGCCGGCGTGGACGAAATCCGCCCCGGACCACCCACCAAACGTCAATGACCCCCTTCCAACAAAGCCAACCATGACCACCAAAATCCTCTTCCTGTTCACCCGAACTCCCCTCCACGTCGGTGCCGGCGCCAGCGTCGGCGCCATAGACCAGCCCGTCCAGCGCGAGCGCCACACGGGATTCCCGATCATTCCCGGCAGCTCGATCAAGGGCGTTCTGCGCGATCACATTTTCCCCAACGCGATTGAAGGTGAGCACACAGACGCTGATAAACTCTTCGGCAAGGGCTCGAAGGGCAAAGACGCCAGCGCCGGTCACATCAGCTTTGGAGAAGCGCGCCTGGTCGCCTTCCCCGTTCGCTCGGCCAAAGGCGCTTTCGCCCTTGCCGTTTCGCCGCTCACGCTCAGCCGCCTCAACCGCGATGCAGGTTGGGGACTGACCATCCCTTCCATGCCCGAGGTCATGACCTGCCGGGCGGGAGCAAAGCTCGTGATTGACCGTCCGGATGCCAAGGGCGTGGTGCTCGAGGAGTATGCCTTCAAGCAAGCTGGTGAATTCCCGTCCGAATGGGAACACAAACTCACCAGCCTGCTCTCAGACTCCGTTCTCGCGAACGCCGCAGGACGCTTCGTGCTCCTTTCCGACGGGGATCTATCGAATTTCGCCGTCAACGCGTGCCAGGTGAATCAGCATGTTCGAATCGACGACGAGACGGGCACCGCCGATAAAGGCGGTCTGTTCAACGAGGAGACGGTTCCCTCCGAAACCTTGCTCTACTCCGCGTTCACAACCCTGCGCAGGGAATCCGAAAGCAACGCGGTCTTCGATGCCCTCATGTCGGAGCAACTCGTGCAGTTCGGCGGCGACGGCACAACCGGCTTGGGGTTCTGCTCGGTCAAACTTGCCTAGACTCAACCTGGAAACCCATCCCATGCAGAACCTCGAACAAATCCGTGCCCGCAACGTGCTGGCGTTTGCCAAGCTCGTGACCATTTCAGGCGAGAAAGGAGGCGAAGTCATCAAGAAAATCCCGCCGCTCATTCTCAACCACGGCCTGCTGGCGACAGCCGCATATTCATTCTCTGAAAAGGAGGGATGGCAGAAGGTCTTCGACGCCATCGCCCTCCATTTGGCGGACAGGGACATCGCCATCGCTCCAGAGTCCGTGAAGAATCGCCAGACTCTGATGGATTTTCTGACCAGGAAAGAAACCACCAGTGAAACACTCAAGCTAGCCACGGCGGAAGCCATGGCGTGGCTTCAGTACGCCTGCCGCTTTGTGAAGAAGGAGGAGAGGACATGAGTGCCGCAACCATTCCAATGCCTGGTGATGTTGCCCGACTGATTGGTTCGGCGGCGCAATACGTCGAGAATCGCAGCCTGCTGCTGGACAAGTTCGTGTTTCACAAGAGTTGGGGACTTCACGAGATCAAAGCCAACGACGCGCACCGCTGGAGCCTTCTCCGGATTGCCGACGGCGGAGACGCTGAAATCGCCCGCGAGGCGAAAAAGCGCAAAGACGAGGCGGATCGCTTGGCGCGAAAGGGCATGAATCCAGACAAGGTGGTCAAGCTTCGCATTGAAGCCAAACTGGCTGAACACTTGGCCACGACCGCCAAGCCACATTCCGATCTGGCAAACCTCCGCGCCCGCCACACGCGTCACCTGCTCGGCCTCTTCCGCAGAGCCTATGGCGACCGTGCTGCCGTCACCATCGGCCAACTCGAAGGCCGCCTCGCCATCAATCTCGCCAACAGCCTCATCCAGAACGCCGGCATCTGTCTCGACCGACTCTTCGGCTTGCCCTACATTCCCGGATCCGCGGTCAAAGGCGCGTGCCGCCATGCCGCCCTAGCTGAACTCAAGACGGCCAGTAGTGCCGAGACCCCTGCCTTACTGGCTCTCTTTTGCGCCGTCTTTGGCACCTCGGAAGTTGATTTCAAAACGGGCGACCTGAAAGCCTTCCGCGAGCAGGACGCTGGACGCGACACCGACCGCAAAGGCGCTGTTTCTTTCCTGCCCGCCTATCCGGTAAACGAAGCCCGCATCGTGGTGGACCTGACCAATGTCCACTACCCGCTCTACTATGGCGGAGATAAGAAGCGAAACATTGCCCCAGGATTGTCCTCATCGCTCAAAGAGGAGAAGCCTCAACCCAATCCCTTCCCCGCCGTCGAGGTCGGCGCGCAATTCGCCTTCTGCCTCGTCCTCAATGGCATCAACGACAATCCCGCTCTGTTGACCCACGCCTGCCGCTGGCTCGAAACCGCCCTCACCGTGCGCGGCTTGGGCGCCAAGACCGCCTGTGGCTATGGCTGGTTTTCGCTGCGACCTGAAGCACTGAAGCAAATCGTCGCCGAGGAAGCCAAGGAAGCAGAAGCGGCGGAGAAAAAGGCGAGAGACGAACTTGCCAAAGCCGAAGCCGCCGCGAAAGAGGTCGCCCGCAAAGCTTCCCTCTCTCCAAAAGACGCGGCCGCCGACGAACTGGTCAGTCTCAACGAGCAAGCGTTCGCGACGCTCGCCAAGCAACTCGTCGCGCAGGACGAAATCAGGCAGCGCGCTTTCATCGACTTGCTGCGCAACCACAAGGAAAAGCGCGACCGCTGGAAGACTTGGAAGAAGAAGAAGCCGGACCTCGCGAAGAGCATCTCGGACGTCTGCGCCGAACTCAACCTGCCGCCATTGCCATGACCTCCTATCGTCTCACTTTCATCACCCCGCTATTCAGCAAAGGCAGCTACGACGACAAACCGGAAA